>NZ_JARAVO010000264.1:0-12742 GCF_033792805.1 Streptomyces sp. PA03-1a | reverse complement strand
GGTCTGGACTCGGCCGACATCGCCTCGCTGCAGAGCAGTTCGATAGCCGGCGACACCGGGATCCAGGTCGTGGAGGGCACCGGCGCCGAGGTCCAGCACCTGGTGTTCAACCTCAAGGACCCGGTGGTGGGCGACAAGGCGGTGCGGCGTGCGGTGGCCTATCTGATCGACCGCAAGGCGTTCATCCGGGACGTCTACCAGCGCACCGCGACCCCGTTGTACTCGATCGTGCCGGCCGGTATCACCGGTCACAACACCGCGTTCTTCGACCGCTACGGCGAGGGCGGCGACCGGGCCGGGGCGCAGGCCGTGCTGGCGCAGGCGGGGATCACGAGCAAGGTGTCCTTCACGCTGTGGGCGACGCCGGTGCGGTTCGGGCCGGGCACCGTGGCGGAGCTGAAGGCGATCGCCAAGCAGCTCAACGACAGCGGGCTGTTCGACGTGGACGTCAAGAGCGCCGACGCCGACCAGTACGCCAAGGACATCGAGGCCGGCAAGTACGCCGTGTACGTGCGCGGCTGGGTGCCGGACTACCCGGACCCGGACAACTTCACCGCCCCGTTCTTCGGTGACGGCAACGTGCTGTCCAACAACTACGTCAACAAGAAGATCACCGGCGAGCTGATCCCGCGCACCGCCGCCGAGGACGGCCGCGCCGCGACCAGCGGCGACTTCGAGGAACTGCAGGACATCGTCGCCGACGACGTCCCGATCATCCCGCTGTGGCAGGGCAAGCAGTACGTGGTGTCCAAGGACAACATCAACGGCCTGGAGTGGACCCTCGACCCGTCCACCATCTTCCGCTTCTGGGAGATCCAGAAGGGCGTCTCGACCTCCTAGCCGCCGTCTGGTCCGGGCCGCCCGGCCCGGACCACGACGCGACGAACGCCCTGGGGACGCTACTGCGCCCCGGGGCGCACCAGTCCGCTCTCGTACGCGTACACCGCCGCCTGCACCCGGTCGCGCAGCGCCAGCTTCGTCAGCACATGCCCTACGTGGGTCTTCACCGTCGTCTCGCTCACGAACAGCTCCGCGGCGATCTCCGCGTTCGACAGGCCGCGCGCCACCAGCTTCAGCACCTCGACCTCCCGCTCGGTGAGGGTGTGCAGCGCCTGCGGCACCGGCTCCTCACCCGACGGCAGCCGCCCCGCGTACTTGTCCAGCAGACGCCGCGTGATGCTCGGCGCGAGCATCGCCTCACCCGCCGCGACCACCCGGATCGCCTGCACCAGCTCGTGCGCCGGAGCGTCCTTCAGCAGGAAGCCGCTCGCCCCCGCACGCAGCGCCTCCACCACGTACTCGTCCAGATCGAACGTGGTCAGCACCAGCACCTTCGCCGGACCGTCCCGGCCCGGCCCGGTGATCTGCCGGGTCGCCTCCACCCCGTCCATCCGCGGCATGCGGATGTCCATCAGCACCACATCGGGCTGCAGCACCCGCACCTGCTCCAGGGCCTGCTGGCCGTCCCCCGCCTCGCCGACCACCGCCAGGTCGCCCTCGGCCTCCAGGATCATCCGGAAGCCCGTACGCAGCAGCGGCTGGTCGTCCACCAACAGGACGCGAATAGCCACAAGATCTCCTTCGCCCTCAGGACTCCCCATTCTTCCCCACCACGGGCAGCGGATACGGTGGGGGAGTCCCCCCGAAAGAGGGGCACACCGCCCGGTGGTCGCACCAGTCGCACAACCGGCTCGGCCGCGGCCGCCAGTCACCCGACTCCGTGGCCCGCGTGATCGCCTCCCACAGGGCCTCCAGCTTCCGGCCCACCGCCCGCAGCTCACCCTCCGACGGGTCGTACGTCAGCACCTCGCCGCTGCCCAGGTAGACCAACTGCAGCCGGCGCGGCACCACGCCCCGCAGCCGCCACAGCACCAACGCGTAGAACTTCATCTGGAACAGCGCCTCGTCCGCGTACTCGGGGCGCGGCGCCCGGCCGGTCTTGTAGTCCACCACCCGCAGGTCGCCCGAGGCCGCCGCGACGTCCAGACGGTCCACGTAACCGCGCAGCGTCAGCCCCGACTCCAGCTCCGTCTCCACGTACAGCTCGCGCTCGGCCGGCTCCAGCCGCGTCGGGTCCTCCAGCGAGAACCACCGCTCGACCAGCCGCGCCGCCTCCTCCAGCCACTCCGCCAGCCCCTGCCCGTCCGCGGCGGCGAACAGCTCCGACAGCTCCGGACGCTCCTCCAGCAACCGCTGCCACTGCCCCGGCACCATCGCCCGGGCCCGGTCCGCCGTCCGCTCCGCCGCAGGCACGTCGAAGAGGCGCTCCAGCACCGCGTGCACCACCGTGCCCCGCGTCGCGGCCTGGCTCGGCTTCTCCGGCAGCTTGTCGATCACCCGCAGCCGGTACAGCAGCGGACACCGCATGAAGTCGGCGGCGCGCGACGGCGACAGGGAGGACGGCGGCCTGGGAGGAACGGCTTCGGTGCTGGTGCCCATGGCAGGACCCTACGGGGTGGCGCCGACAGCCGGTGTCGGGTCCCCGCAACCGGGCAATACCATCGACGTCGGAGCGTCAGCGACACGAGGGGAACCAGTGAGCGAGAGCCAGCAGCCGCCGCCGGGCGGCGAGAGGACTCCCGGACCCGACGACGGGCCCGCCAAACGTCCCCCGGGACCCGGCGGCGGCATCCTCATGGGCCGCTTCTTCGGCGTGCCCGTCTACGTCGCCCCCAGCTGGTTCCTCGTCGCGGCCCTCATCACCTGGGTGTTCGGCGGACAGCTCGACCGCGTCCTGCCCGAGCTCGGCGGCGCCCGCTACCTCGTCTCGCTCTTCTTCGCGGTCGCCTTCTACGCCTCCGTGCTCGTCCACGAACTCGCCCACACCGTCGCCGCCCTCCGCTTCGACCTGCCCGTGCGCCGCATCCAGCTGCAGTTCTTCGGCGGCGTCTCCGAGATCGAGAAGGAGTCCGAGACCCCCGGGCGCGAATTCGTCCTCGCCTTCGTCGGCCCGCTGCTCTCCCTCGTCCTCGCCGGGGTCTTCTACCTCGGCATGTACGGCGTCGACCCCGACACCGTCCCCGGCGTACTCCTCGCCGGACTCATGATCAGCAACCTGCTCGTGGCCGTCTTCAACCTGCTGCCCGGCCTGCCCCTCGACGGCGGCCGCATGCTCCGCGCCGTCATCTGGAAGATCAGCGGCAAAGCCATGACCGGCACCGTCGCCGCCGCCTGGACCGGCCGCGCCCTGGCCATCGCCGTCCTCGTCGGCCTGCCCCTGCTCTCGTACGCCGGCGGCATGAGCGACGGCGGGGACGGCGCCACCGGCTTCGACTCCCTCACCGACGCCCTGCTCGCGGCCATCCTCGCCGCCATCATCTGGACCGGCGCGGGCAACAGCCTGCGCATGGCGCGGCTCCGCGAGCACCTGCCCGAACTCCAGGCCCGCTCACTCACCCGGCGCGCCCTGCCGGTCTCCTCCGACACCCCGCTGTCCGAGGCCCTGCGCCGGGCCAACGAGGCCGGCGCCCGCGCCCTCGTCGTCGTCGACGGCCAGGGCACCCCCACCGCGGTCGTCCGCGAGGCCGCCATCGTCGGCGTCCCCGAACACCGCCGCCCCTGGGTCGCCGTCTCCGGCCTCGCCCAGGACCTCAAGCCCGGCATGAAGGTCTCCGCGGAACTCGCCGGCGAGGACCTCCTGGACACCCTGCGTGCCACCCCGGCCACGGAGTACCTCGTCATCGAGAACTCCGGCGAGGTCTACGGCGTCCTGTCCACCGCCGACGTCGAAAAAGCCTTCCTCGCCGCCATGGCTCGCCCTTCTTCTTAGGGCTCGTTCGCCTCCGGGGCGCTCAAGACGGTGTCGACAGTCGACCGTGCTCGGTCACTCGTTCCTCGCGACCTCCGCGCTCCCCCGGCTACCGCCGGGAGGTGCCCCCACCCTTTCGACACCGTCCGCGCCCCTTTGGCTCACTCGCCGAGGCAGTCCATCCATGTGCTGCTCCGGAGCAACCCGCAGGGGCGGCTGCCTCGGCCCATCGCGCCCGGTCGACCGTCGACAGGTGCAGAGGGCGCCCCGGAGGCGAACCGAGCCTCAAAAAGGGGAGCGCCCCGGAGGCGAACGGAGCCCTTAAAAATGAACGGTAGGCTTGTCCGCATGTCCGAACCGACCGGTGCCGCCCGCCGTCGCGGGCCCTTCAAGGTCGGGGACCAGGTCCAGCTCACCGATCCCAAGGGACGCCACTACACGTTCACGCTCGAGGCCGGGAAGAACTTCCACACCCACAAGGGTTCCTTCCCCCACGACGAGCTGATCGGTGCCCCCGAGGGCAGTGTGGTCCGAACCACGGGAAACGTCGCCTACCTCGCGCTGCGCCCCCTGCTCCCCGACTACGTCCTGTCCATGCCCCGCGGCGCCGCCGTGGTCTACCCCAAGGACGCGGGGCAGATCCTGTCGATGGCCGACATCTTCCCCGGCGCACGCGTCGTGGAGGCAGGCGTCGGCTCCGGCTCGCTCAGCATGTTCCTGCTGCGCGCCGTCGGCGACCAGGGGATGCTGCACTCCTACGAGCGCCGCGCCGACTTCGCCGAGATCGCCACCCAGAACGTCGAACGCTACTTCGGCGGACCGCACCCCGCGTGGCAGCTCACCGTCGGCGACCTCCAGGACAACCTCAGCGACGCCGACGTCGACCGGGTGATCCTCGACATGCTCGCCCCCTGGGAGTGCCTGGAGGCCGTCTCCAAGGCGCTGGTCCCCGGCGGCATCCTCTGCGCGTACGTGGCCACCACCACCCAGCTCGCCCGCACCGTCGAGGCGATCCGCGAGCACGGCACGTTCAACGAGCCGTCCGCCTGGGAGACCATGGTCCGCACCTGGCACATCGAGGGCCTGGCCGTGCGCCCCGACCACCGCATGATCGGGCACACCGGCTTCCTGCTCACCGCCCGCCGTCTCGCCGACGGCGTCGAGCCCCCCATGCGGCGCAGGCGCCCCGCGCCCGGCGCGTACGGCGAGGACTACACCGGCCCGGGCGGCGGCAAGACGGCCACCGGCGGAGCGTAACCACCCGACCCCGAAGCGCCGTCGCCGGCAAGACCGGCGGCGGCGCTTCGTCACACCCCCGCGGACATCTCCCGAAACACGGGCCCCGGTCGTACCAAGCGACTGTGACCTGTGGCACCATGCTGGCCACCCCGCTCGACCAACTCCACAGGAGACAGGCGCGTGCAGCCATCCGCAGGGCCGGCCCTTCCGCACACCCGAGCCCGTTCGGTGCACTGGATCACGACCGCCGCGGTGATCGCCGCCGTCATAGGCAGCGCCGCGCTCGTGCAGCCCGCCGGCGCCTCCACGGGCAGGCCCGCCGCGGACGCCAGGACCGGCAAGCCCGCGACCGCCGCCGTGACGCCGCCGGACCCCCGTGCCGCGCACTTCCCCCTGGAATGCGCCGGGGCGCCCGTGGACGTCGTGGACCAGGCGTCGGGAGACCTCGACGGGGACGGCCGCCCCGAGACCGTCGCCGTCGTCCGCTGCCACTCCGAGACCGGCACCCCGCCCAGTGGCCTGTACGTGCTGTCGGCGGACCCCGACGCCGGCGCCGCCCCGCGCATCGTCGAGACCCTCGTCGATCCCAAGGAGCAGCGCAGCTTCAAGGACCTGAAGATCGACGGCCGCATCGTGCGGGCCACCGTGCTCGGCTACTCCACCGACGACGTGCCCCGTTGCTGCCCCGACCAGATGCGCGACTACAGCTGGGAATGGAGGTCCGGGACCTACTACGAGATCCCCGGACCGCTCGCGAACAGCGTGTGACAGATCACTCCGCGTCGGGTCCGTACAGTTCTACACTGTCCGAAACCCGACGCACATGAATACAGTCGCCAGGGCAGTCCCTGGCCGAATCCACCACATCGGTCAACAACGGCAGGGGAACCGGGACCGTCGCCCCGGGTGCCTGACGGAGTTCGTCGTCGTCGCCCTTGACGTAGGCGAGCCCGTCGATGTCCAGCTCGAAGACCTCGGGCGCGTACTGCACACAGATGCCGTCCCCGGTGCACAGGTCCTGATCGATCCAGACCTCAAGCGCCTCGACGACTTCCTCGCTCACCGCTACCTCGCCTGCCGTTCATCGTTCGGGAAGGGACAGCCCTTGACGGGCGTTGACCGAACCGACGATACAACCGGCCGCTTTCGGATGGTGATGGCTGGGTATCTCCCTGGCGGGAGGACGTGCGCAAGGGTGAAGATCGGACACACCCAGGACGTCTTTGTGATCTAGGGGTTTCAACCCCTACTGGCCCAGGTAGGGTCTGGAAGCGTCCAGCTCCCCTTGGAGGAGGTGAGGACCGTGGCGGCCCACGACGACGACATCAACCGTGGCGGCCGACCCGCTCGTGGATCGGAAGACCCCATGAGCCAGGTCGCCTTTCTTGAGCAGGAGATCGCCGTCCTGCGACGTAAGCTCGCCGACTCTCCGCGGCACACGAGGATTCTCGAGGAGCGGATCGTCGAGCTGCAGACCAACCTGGCAGGCGTGTCCGCTCAGAACGAGCGGCTGGCCAACACCCTCCGAGAGGCCCGCGACCAGATCGTGGCCCTCAAGGAAGAGGTGGACCGGCTCGCACAGCCCCCTGCCGGATTCGGTGTGTTCCTGCAGGCGAACGAGGACGAGACGGCCGACATCTTCACCGGCGGCCGCAAGCTGCGGGTGAACGTCAGCCCGTCCGTCGAACTGGACGGCCTCCGGCGCGGCCAGGAAGTCATGCTCAACGAGGCGCTCAACGTGGTCGAGGCCATGGAGTTCGAGCGCATCGGAGACATCGTCACCCTCAAGGAGATCCTCGAGGACGGCGAGCGGGCCCTGGTCATCGGGCACACGGACGAGGAGCGGGTGGTGCGGCTCGCCGAGCCGCTGCTGGACGGCACCCTCCGCGCCGGCGACGCGCTGCTGCTCGAACCGCGCTCCGGGTACGTCTACGAACGGGTCCCCAAGAGCGAGGTCGAAGAGCTCGTCCTCGAAGAGGTCCCCGACATCGACTACCGCCAGATCGGCGGCCTCAGCAACCAGATCGAGCAGATCCGCGACGCCGTCGAACTGCCCTACCTGCACGCCGAGCTGTTCAAGGAGTACGAGCTCCGCCCGCCCAAGGGCGTGCTCCTCTACGGCCCGCCCGGCTGCGGCAAGACGCTCATCGCCAAGGCCGTCGCCAACTCCCTTGCCAAGAAGGTCGCCGAAGTCACCGGGCAGCCCCAGGGCAAGAGCTACTTCCTGAACATCAAGGGCCCCGAGCTGCTCAACAAGTACGTCGGCGAGACCGAGCGGCAGATCCGGCTGGTCTTCCAGCGCGCACGCGAGAAGGCCAGCGAGGGCACCCCCGTCATCGTCTTCTTCGACGAGATGGAATCCCTCTTCCGGACCCGCGGCTCCGGCGTCAGCTCGGACGTGGAGAACACCATCGTCCCCCAGCTGCTCGCCGAGATCGACGGCGTCGAGGGCCTGGAGAACGTCATCGTCATCGGCGCCTCCAACCGCGAGGACATGATCGACCCCGCGATCCTGCGGCCCGGCCGCCTGGACGTGAAGATCAAGATCGAGCGGCCGGACGCCGAGGCGGCCAAGGACATCTTCTCCAAGTACCTGGTGACGACCCTCCCGCTGCACGGCGAGGACCTCTCCGAGCACGGCGGCTCGCCCGGGGCCACCGTCGAGGCCATGATCCAGTCCGTGGTCGAGCGGATGTACTCCGAGTCCGAGGAGAACCGCTTCCTGGAGGTCACCTACGCCAACGGTGACAAGGAAGTCCTCTACTTCAAGGACTTCAACTCCGGCGCCATGATCCAGAACATCGTGGACCGGGCCAAGAAGATGGCGATCAAGGCCTTCCTCGACCACAACCAGCGGGGCCTGCGCGTCTCCCACCTGCTCGCCGCCTGCGTGGACGAGTTCAAGGAGAACGAGGACCTGCCCAACACCACCAACCCGGACGACTGGGCCCGCATCTCCGGAAAGAAGGGCGAGCGGATCGTCTTCATCCGCACCCTCGTCACCGGCAAGCAGGGCGCCGACACCGGTCGCTCCATCGACACCGTCGCCAACACGGGCCAGTACCTGTAACACGCGACCACCCTCCGGCTGCGGGTGCCCACGCAGGGGCACCCGCAGCCGGAGCATTTCACCCCGGCACCACCCAGGAAAGCGCGTAATGATCTCCCCACCACCGCCATCGCGTTCTAGGCTCAGCGGTACCGCACGAGGGCCAATTGCGAAGCGGTACTTGAGCGACCGGCCCAGCACGGGCCGCAGCCGGGCAAGGAGGGCCGCATGACCGTACGGCGAGTAATGGGCATCGAGACGGAGTACGGGATCTCCGTTCCGGGCCACCCGAACGCCAATGCCATGCTCACCTCGTCCCAGGTCGTCAACGCCTACGCGGCGGCGATGCACCGGGCGCGCCGCGCCCGCTGGGACTTCGAGGAGGAGAACCCACTGCGGGACGCCCGCGGCTTCGACCTCGCCCGAGAAGCCGCGGACACCAGCCAGCTCACCGACGAGGACATCGGCCTGGCCAATGTCATCCTCACCAACGGAGCCCGGCTCTACGTCGACCACGCCCACCCCGAGTACAGCGCCCCGGAGGTCACCAACCCCCGCGACGCCGTCCTGTGGGACAAGGCCGGCGAGCGCATCATGGCCGAAGCCGCCGAGCGCGCCGCCCAGCTCCCGGGCGCCCAGCCCATCCACCTGTACAAGAACAACACCGACAACAAGGGCGCGTCCTACGGCACCCACGAGAACTACCTGATGAAGCGGGAGACCCCCTTCTCGGACATCGTGCGCCACCTCACGCCCTTCTTCGTCTGCCGCCAGGTCGTCACCGGAGCCGGCCGCGTCGGAATCGGCCAGGACGGCCACGAACACGGCTTCCAGATCAGCCAGCGCGCCGACTACTTCGAGGTCGAGGTGGGCCTGGAGACCACCCTCAAACGGCCCATCATCAACACCCGCGACGAACCGCACGCCGACGCCGAGAAGTACCGCCGGCTGCACGTGATCATCGGCGACGCGAACCTGTCGGAGATCTCCACCTACCTCAAACTCGGCACCACCGCCCTGGTGCTGTCGATGATCGAGGACGGCTTCATCAACGTCGACCTCGCCGTCGACCAGCCCGTCCGCACCCTCCACCAGGTCAGCCACGACCCCACGCTGCGCCGCCTGATCACCCTGCGCAGCGGCCGGACACTGACCGCCGTCCAGCTCCAGATGGAGTACTGCGAACTCGCCCGCAAGTACGTGGAGGACCGCTTCGGCACGGACGCCGACGACCAGACCAAGGACGTCCTCGGACGGTGGGAGGACGTGCTCAACCGGCTCGAGGGCGACCCCATGAGCCTCGCCGGCGAACTGGACTGGATCGCCAAGCGCGAGCTCCTCGAGGGCTACCGGCGCCGCGACTCCCTGGGCTGGGACGCCGCGCGGCTCCACCTCGTCGACCTCCAGTACGCCGACGTGCGCCCCGAGAAGGGCCTCTACAACCGTCTGGAGGCCCGCGGCCGCATCCAGCGGCTGGTGACCGAGGACGAGGTCGTCCGGGCCATGAGCAAGCCCCCGGAGGACACCCGCGCCTACTTCCGCGGCCGCTGCCTGGAGCAGTACGCGGACGACGTCGCGGCGGCCTCCTGGGACTCCGTGATCTTCGACCTCCCCGGCCGGGACTCGCTGCAGCGCGTCCCCACCCTGGAGCCGCTGCGGGGCACCCGCAACCACGTCAAGGAGCTGCTGGACCGCTGTCGCACCGCGGAGGAGCTGGTGCGGATCCTGTCGGGCGGCTGAGCAGGGCTGAAATCCGTCCGAACCGGGAATCATCGGGGTGGCCCCCGGACGTTGGGCAATACCGGGGGCCGAAGTCAGACCCTCCTTGTAGGGTCTGATCTTGTAGGACATGGACACCGAGCGGGGTGAGGGACACATGGCTACCAAGGACACCGGCGGCGGGCAGCAGAAGGCCACGCGTTCGACCGAGGAGGTCGAGGAGACCGCGCAGGACGCGCAGGCCGCCTCCGACCTCAAGGAGCGGCAGGAGAAGCTGTCGGACGACGTGGACTCCGTGCTGGACGAGATCGATGACGTCCTCGAGGAGAATGCTGAGGATTTCGTGCGTTCCTTCGTTCAGAAGGGTGGACAGTAGTCCACATCCATGAACGAGGGGGGCGTGAAGCGGTGCTCTCGGTGCAAGCAACTGCTGCCGTGTGAGGCGTTCGCCAAGAACAGGGCGTCGCGCGACGGTCTCCAGGCCTACTGCCGGGAGTGCTGGGCCGGGTACCACCAGCAGAGGCAGTTGGCGAGAGGGAAGAACGTACGGCCGCGAGTGCTTGTGCCCGACGGGCACAAGCACTGCCGTCGTTGCGGGGAGACCAAGCCGCACAGCGAGTGGGACCGCAACAGCAGCGCGTCGGACGGCCTGTCGAGCCGGTGCAAGTCGTGCCGGGCGGTGGAGGGCCGGGCCGGCCATCTGAAGCGCAAGTACGGGATGACCGAGGCCGAGCGGGACGCCATGGTCACCGAGCAGTTCGGTATCTGCTGCATTTGTTTGGACGCCCCGGCCGAACATGTGGATCACGACCACGGGACGGGTAGGGTCCGTGGCGTACTGTGCTTCAGCTGCAACGCCGCGCTGGGGCAGTTCAAGGATCGGCCCGACGTCATACGGCGGGCGGCCGCCTACGTGGAAGGAAACGTGTGGAAGCCAACACTCGTAGCACCGGGCGTCTACCAGCTGCCTTCCTGACGCCTGGCTCGTCCTCGTTCGTGGACTTCCTGGGGGCGCACGCGCCGGGGATGCTCCCGGGCAACCGCACCCTGCCCGCCGTGAAGGGGGCCGTGGAGCTGCCGCACGGCACGACGATCGTGGCGGCGGCCTTCCCCGGCGGCGTGGTGCTCGCCGGTGACCGGCGCGCCACGATGGGCAACGTCATCGCCCAGCGGGACATCGAGAAGGTGTTCCCGGCCGACGAGTACTCGGCGGTCGGCATCGCGGGCACGGCGGGCCTGGCGGTGGAGATGGTCAAGCTGTTCCAGCTGGAGCTGGAGCACTACGAGAAGATCGAGGGCGCCACGCTCTCCCTGGAGGGCAAGGCGAACCGCCTGTCGACCATGATCCGGGGGAACCTGGGGATGGCGCTGCAGGGGCTGGCGGTGGTGCCGCTGTTCGCCGGCTACGACACGGACCGGGAGAAGGGGCGGATCTTCTCGTACGACGTGACGGGCGGGCGTTCGGAGGAGCACGGTTTCGCGGCGACGGGTTCGGGTTCGGTGTTCGCGCGGGGCTCGATGAAGAAGCTGTACAAGCCGGACCTCACGGAGTCGCAGACGGCGACGCTGGTGATCCAGGCGCTGTACGACGCGGCGGACGACGATTCGGCGACCGGTGGCCCGGATCTGGGGCGGCGGATCTTCCCGATCGTCACGGTCATCACCGACGAGGGCTTCCGCAAGCTGACCGAGGCCGAGTCGTCGGAGATCGTCCGGGCCGTCCACGAGCGGCGGCTGGAGCTGCCGGACGGCCCGCGGGCCGGGCTGCTCTGACCTGGTCGTCCGAGATGCACTCGCTACTGACAGAAAGGGACGGATAGCCGGTGTCGACGCCGTTCTATGTCTCACCCCAGCAGGCCATGGCCGACCGTGCCGAGTTCGCCCGCAAGGGCATCGCGCGCGGGCGCAGCGTCGTCGTGCTGCAGTACACCGACGGCATCGTCTTCATCGCCGAGAACCCGTCCCGTGCCCTGCACAAGGTCAGTGAGATCTACGACCGGATCGCCTTCGCGGCGGTGGGGAAGTACAACGAGTTCGAGAACCTGCGGATCGGTGGTGTGCGCTACGCCGACCTGCGGGGTTACACCTACGACCGGGACGACGTGACCGCGCGCGGCCTGGCGAACGTGTACGCGCAGACGCTGGGCACGATCTTCTCGAGCGTGGGGGAGAAGCCCTACGAGGTGGAGCTGATCGTCGCGGAGGTGGGCGCGGACCCCTCCGAGGACCAGATCTACCGGTTGCCGCACGACGGTTCGATCGTCGACGAGCACGGTGCGGTGGCGGTCGGTGGCAACTCGGACCAGATCGGCAGTTACCTGGACCAGCGGCACCGTGACGGCATGACGCTTGCGGAGGCGCTGAAGCTGGCGGTGGAGTCGCTGAGCCGGGACAACAACGGCAGTGACCGGCAGCTCACGGCGGAGCAGCTGGAGGTCGCGGTGCTGGACCGTACGCGGCCGCAGCAGCGCAAGTTCAAGCGGATCCTGGGCCGGCAGTTGTCGCGGTTGCTGGAGGGGGAGGGGGCGGCGCCGTCGGTGGAGAAGGCGGAGAAGTCGGAGAAGCCCGCTCCGCCTGCGGCTCCGGTGGAGGGGGACGACGACCTTCCGGAGTTGGACGAGGACGTGTGACGGGTTCCGGCCCGTTGCCGACGCCCCGGCCCGCCTGTGCGGTGGCCGGGGCGTCGGTCGTTTCAGGGGTTGCGTGGTGGGGCGGTGGAGCCGCGGACGACGAGCCGGACGGGGAGTTCGGTGCCGGTGGCGGGGCGGTCGGCGAGGGTGTCGAGGAGTGCGGTCATGCCTCCGGCGCCGACGGCGTCGGCGGGGAGGGCGACGGTGGTGAGTTCGGGTTCGACGGCGGTGGCGAGGGCGGAGTCGTCGTAGCCGGTGACGGAGACGTCGTGGGGGACGCGTAGTCCGTGGCGGCGCAGGGCCTTGCAGGCGCCGACGGCGAGGACGTCGTCGTCGCAGATGAGGGCGGTGGGGGGT
>NZ_JARAVO010000263.1:0-12787 GCF_033792805.1 Streptomyces sp. PA03-1a | reverse complement strand
TAATAGAACTGGCTCCCAAAGAATTTCCAATATTTTTTTCTTCGGCAGCGTCAGAGTTTGTAAAGGGACCGCGTCCTGTCGGCGGGGCCCCGGAACCACCCCCGCAGCCCCGGCGCGTGGGACCCCGCCCTCCCGCTCCTGACCCGGCTGCTCGCGCCACGTCCCGGACCCCTGGTCCACGGGGGCACCCCGTGAGCGGCCTCCGGGACCGGGCGGGCGGTGTCAGGACGCGGCCCGGAGGGCGGCGTCCCACGCGCCGGGGCTGCGGTGGTGGTTCCGGTGCCCCGCGGACAGGACGAGGCGCAGCTGCGCCAGGTGCCGGGTGTCCGGGGAGAGTGCGAGCCCTGACAGCAGGGCGAGTGCCGCATCCGGGCGCAGGTCGCCGTGGAAGTCGTGGTACGAGGCCAACAGGCCCTTGAAGAGCGCCCCGTGCAGCGCGGGGAGGCATGCGGCCACGTCGTACGCCTCCTCCTTCACCGGCCAGGGTACCGGGCCCGAGCCGTCCAGCACTCGCCGGGCACGGAGCAGCAGGGCGGGGGAGGCGTCGTCCCGCAGGCGCTCCAGGTCACGCCCGAGGACCTCGGCGAAGGCCGTCGCGGCGGTGCTCCGGTCCTCGAACCAGTCGACCCACAGGGAGTAGGTGACGGGTTCGGCGTCCCGCTCCGCTTCCAGCCGCCGGCGGTAGCCATCCCAGAGCGCACCCGACGGCAAGGGGCCGTCCGGACCCCGGTCGGCCATGCGGATCTCGCAGGTCACCCAGTAGTCGTCGAGGAGGTCCAGCAGCCCGAACGCGAGCCGCACCTGGCCTTCGGCGTCCAGGTGTTCCTCGACGAAGACCTCGTAGGCCCGGGAGTGCGCGATCTCGTTCGTGGTGAACCGGCGGCCGGGGTGCTCGTCGTCGGTCCATGCGTCGTCACCGGCCTGCCGCACGCCGCGTGCGGCGAGCCAGCCCCGGGCCTCCTCCTCGGTCCCCGTACCCACGTGTGCATCATGCCTGCGACGCGTCGCGGAGGCGGCCGTATTCCTCCGTCATCGCCTGCGTCGACCAACCGGCGTTCAGGCCACTGGGGTTGGGCAGGGCCCAGATCCGGGTGCCGCCGACCGTGCGTTCCTGGGGGCCGATGCGGGCGCGGGGCTCGGCGAAGGCGACCCGGTAGGCGGTGACGCCCACGACGGCGAGCCAGCGCGGCTCGTGGCGCAGGACCCTCTCCGTCAGCAGCCGCCCGCCCTCCAGCAGTTCGTCGCGGGTCAGTTCGTCGGCCCGGGCGGAGGCGCGCGCGACGACGTTGGTGATCCCCAGCCCGTACGCCAGGAGTTCGTCCTGCTCCGCGGGGTCGAGCCGGCGCGGGGTGAAGCCGGAGGCGTGCAGCACGGGCCAGAAGCGGTTGCCGGGGCGGGCGAAGTGGTGACCGGTGGCGGCCGACATCAGCCCGGGGTTGATGCCGCAGAAGAGCACCCCCAGGCCGTCCGCGATCACGTCGGGGATGACGCGGTCGCGGGCGGCCTCCAGCTCGTCCTGGGTGGGGCGGGTGCGCCCGACCGTGGTCAGAGGATGGCCCCGGGGGTGTAGGCGGCCGCCTGCGGGTGGCGCTCGGCGACCTCGCCGACCCGGCGTACGACCTCCGCGACCTGGTCCGCGGCCGCACCCGTGAAGGAGAGGCGGTCGGCCATGAGCGCGTCCAACTGGGCGCGGTCGAGCGGGATGCGCTCGTCCTCGGCGAGCCGGTCCAGCAGCTCGTTGCGCTCCACGCCCTTCTCGCGCATGGCCAGCGCCGAGGCGACCGCGTGCTCCTTGATGACCTCGTGCGCCAGCTCGCGGCCGACGCCGGCCCGCACCGAACCCATGAGCACCTTCGTCGTGGCGAGGAACGGCAGGTAGCGGTCGAGCTCGCGGGCGATGACGGCCGGGAAGGCGCCGAACTCGTCGAGGACCGTCAGGAAGGTCTCCAGCAGGCCGTCGAAGGCGAAGAACGCGTCCGGCAGGGCGACCCGGCGCACCACGGAGCAGGAGACGTCGCCCTCGTTCCACTGGTCGCCGCCCAGCTCGCCCACCATCGACGCATAGCCGCGCAGGATGACCGCCAGGCCGTTGACGCGCTCGCAGGAGCGGGTGTTCATCTTGTGCGGCATGGCCGAGGATCCGACCTGGCCGGGCTTGAAGCCCTCGGTGACCAGCTCGTGGCCGGCCATCAGGCGGATCGTCTTGGCGAGCGAGGACGGCGCGGCGGCCAGCTGCACCAGCGCGGTGACGGCGTCGTAGTCCAGCGAGCGCGGGTAGACCTGGCCGACGGAGGTGAAGACCTCGGAGAAGCCGAGGTGCGAGGCGATCCGCCGCTCCAGCTCGGCGAGCTTGGCGGTGTCGCCGCCGAGCAGGTCGAGCATGTCCTGCGCGGTGCCGACCGGGCCCTTGATGCCGCGCAGCGGGTAGCGGCCCAGCAGGTCCTCGACCCGAGCGAAGGCCACCAGCAGCTCGTCGGCCGTGGTCGCGAAGCGCTTGCCGAGGGTGGTGGTCTGGGCGGCCACGTTGTGCGACCGGCCGGCCATGACCAGCTCCGCGTACTCGGCGGCGAGCCTGCCGAGCCGGGTCAGCACGGCGACGGTGCGGTCGCGCACGTGCTCCAGGGAGAGCCGGATCTGCAGCTGCTCGACGTTCTCGGTGAGGTCGCGCGAGGTCATGCCCTTGTGGACGTGCTCGTGCCCGGCGAGGGCGTTGAACTCCTCGATGCGCGCCTTGACGTCGTGCCGGGTGACCTTCTCCCGCTCGGCGATCGACGCCAGGTCGACCTGCTCCAGCACCCGCTCGTAGTCCGCGAGGGCCTGCTCCGGCACCTCGATCCCCAGGTCCTTCTGGGCCCGCAGCACGGCCAGCCACAGACGGCGCTCCAGCACCACCTTCTGCTCGGGGGACCACAGGGTGGCGAGCTCCGCGGAGGCGTAGCGGCCGGCCAGGACGTTGGGGATGCGGGGCTTGGAAGTCACGTAGCGAGATTCTACTGCGCGTCGGCGCAGGTCAGCGCCCCGCACCGGTCTATGCGCGTAGCGCCGTGGGGGCCCGGGAGTGCCCGGGGGTACGCGGGCTGGGTCCGTTCGTCGCCGGACCGACCACCGAGGGCCACCCGGAAGGCTTACGGCGCCCGATAGGCCTGGCGGAAGGCCCGGGGCCCGCGCGACCTCCAGCCCGCCCGCCTCCCCGGCGGCAACGCCCGCCCCGGGCGGTCCCGGCGGTGCTGACGTCCGGACCTGTCACGACTGCCGGTCATCCGTCCGGCTCGGCCCGCGCGAGCTGGTGGAGATCGCGCCAAGCAGGCGCCCTGGTCGGTGGTCGACGGCAAGTTAGGTCATGCGCATGCCGTCATGGCCGAATGCGATCTAGTCGCCCGGACATGATCTCCATAGCGTTTCCCCGACCCGGATCCGCAGATGAGGGGAGGGCACATGCGCGACATCGGATGGCCGGCGAACGACATCCAGTGGGGCTCCTACGACATCAACTGGTAGACCCCGCACATGACGAAGGCGCCCCGCCGTCCCGTGGGCCGGCGGGGCGCACCCGCGGGCCGGGCCGTGGCCAGGTGTTCCCGCATTGTTGCCCGCGGCGGAACGGACGGACGGGGGCTCGTCGGACCTCTTGCCGTGGCGCCGCCGGGGCCCGCTCAGAGCTCGAACGGCACCAGTTCGGCGCGCTTGGGCGGCAGGCCGTCGCCGGAGGAGCGGCCGGTCAGGCGGCGGCCGATCCAGGGGACGAGGTGCCGGCGCGTGAAGCGCAGGTCGGCGGCGCGGCGGGCGGGCCACGACAGGGGCACGTACGTGGGGAGCGGCTCGGTCCAGTCGAACTGCGGGGTGTGGCCGAGGGTCTGCCAGACCGCCTCGGTGACGCGGCGGTGGCCCTCGCCGTCCAGGTGCAGCCGGTCGTCCGCCCACAGCCGCGGGTCGCCCAGCACATGGGCGCCGTACAGGTCCACGACGAGCGCGTCGTGCCGGGCGGCGAGGTCGTCGACGAAGCCGAACAGCTGCTCCATGCGGGGCAGGAATCGCGTCGCGACCGGGCCCCGGCGGGCCGGGCTGCGCATCAGCACCAGCTGCCGGCAGTTCGGCGCCAGCCGCTCCACCGCCTCCTCCAGCAGCGCGCACACCCTCGCCACGTCGCACTTGGGGCGCAGCACGTCGTTGAGCCCGCCCACCAGGGTCACCAGGTCGGCCTCCATCGAGGCGGCGGTCTCCACCTGCTCGTCCACGATCTGCTGGATGAGCTTCCCGCGTACCGCCAGGTTGGCGTAGCGGAAGCCCGGCGCGTGGGCGGACAGGCGCCCGGCGAGGAGGTCCGCCCAGCCCCGGTAGGAGCCGTCGGGGAGCGCGTCGGACATGCCTTCGGTGAAGGAGTCGCCGAGCGCGACGAAGCTGGTGTGGGTGGCGTTCATCTGCATGGCGCGCGTGATCCTACCGGCCCCGCGGACCGTCGCTTCAGGCGGCCGGTGCGTGGCCCACGAGCTCCTTCAGCACGTCCTCCATGGTGACCAGGCCGATGCCGCGGCCCTGGTCGTCGACGACCGCCGCCAGGTGCGCGCCGCTGGCCCGCATCGCCGCCAGGACGTCGTCCAGCGGGGTGGCCGCGACGACCCGGGTGATCCGGCGCAGGGCGCCCCGCGGGAAGGGCTGGTCGTGGCGGCTGGGGCCGAGGGCCAGGGCGTCCTTCACGTGGAGGTAGCCCAGGATGCGGCAGGCGTCGTCGGTCACGGGGAAGCGCGAGAACCCGGACCGCGCGGCCAGGCGCTCCAGCCCCGCCGGGGTTATCCCGAAGCGGGCGGACACCACGCGCTCCCACGGGACGACGACCGCACGGACCGGGCGGCGGCCCAGTTCGAGGGCGTCCTGCAGGCGGATCGCGGCGCGCTCGTCCAGCAGCCCGGCCTGGCCGGCGTCGGTGACCATCCGGGCCAGCTCGTCGTCCGAGAACACCGCTGCGACCTCGTCCTTCGGCTCGACCCGCAGCAGCTTCAGCAGCCCGTTCGCGAAGGCGTTGATCGTGAAGATCACCGGGCGCAGCGCCCGCGCCAGGGTGACCAGCGGGGGACCGAGGACGAGGGCGGTCCGCTCCGGGGCGGCGAGCGCGATGTTCTTCGGCACCATCTCGCCGAGCAGCATGTGCGCGTACGTCGCCAGGGTCAGGGCGATCGCGAACGACAGGGCGTGGATGGCGCCCTGCGGTACGTGCAGCAGGTGGAAGAGCGGCGCGAGCAGGTGCTCGATGGCCGGTTCCGCGACGATGCCCAGCACCAGGGTGCACAGCGTGATGCCCAGCTGGGCGGCGGCCATCAGGGGCGACAGGTGCTGCAGACCCCACAGCACGTGGCGCGCCCCGCGCTCCCCGGCCTCCGCGCGGGGCTCGATCTGGCTGCGCCGGACGGAGATCATCGCGAACTCGGCGCCGACGAAGAAGGCGTTCACGACCAGGGTCAGCGCGCCGATGAACAACTGCAGGAAGATCATCGCGCACCCGCCGTCCCGTCGTCCGCGTCCTGCGGGGCGAGCCCGTTCTGCGCGCGCGGCGCCGGCGAGATCAGCCGTACGTGCGCCGCACGGTGGTGCGAGTCGTCGGTGACCTCGACCATCCAGCCGTTCACCTCGACGGTGTCGCCGGTGGCGGGGATCCGCCCGAGCCGCTCGGCCACCAGGCCGGCCAGTGTCTCGTAGGGGCCGTTCCCGGCCCGCAGGCCGATGTGCGCGAGCCGGTCGGTCCGCACCGCGCCGTCGGCGTCGTAGACGCGGCGGCCGGTGCGGTCCTGGTGGATGAAGGCCAGGTCGGGGGTCTCCTGCGGGTCGTGCTCGTCGCGGACCTCGCCGACGACCTCCTCCACGATGTCCTCCAGGGTGACGACGCCCGCGGTGCCGCCGTACTCGTCGATGACGACGGCCATGCTCATCGAGCCGGAGAGCCGGTCCAGCAGCCGGTCCACGCCGAGCGTCTCGGGGACCGGCACCGGCTCCCGCAGCAGCGGGGTGATGGGGTGGCCCTCGCGGCGTTCGTAGGGCACGGCCAGGACGTCCTTGATGTGGACGATGCCGATGACGTTGTCCAGGCCGCCGCGGTGCACGGGGAAGCGGGACAGCCCCGTGGCGCGGGTGATGTCGGCGACGTCCTGGCAGGTGGCGCCCTCCTCCAGGGCGACCACCTGGACCCGGGGGGTCATCACGTTCTCGGCCGTCAGCCCGGCCAGGCTCAGCGTCCGTACGAACAGCTCGGCGGTGTCGGCCTCCAGCGCGCCCGCCCGGGCGGAGTGCCGGGCGAGGGCCACCAGCTCCTCGGGGCTGCGGGCCGAGGCGAGCTCCTCGGTGGGTTCCATGCCCAGGCGGTGCAGCACACGGTTGGCGGTGTTGTTCAGGTGGCGGATCAGCGGGCCGAAGGCGGCGGTGAAGACGGTCTGCGGCGGGGCGACGGCCTTGGCCACCGGCAGCGGCCGGGAGATCGCCCAGTTCTTGGGGACGAGCTCGCCCACCACCATGAGCACCACCGTGGACACGCCGGTGCCGAGCACCAGGCCCAGCGACGCGGCCCCGGCGGCGGACATCCCCAGCGCGCGCAGCGGGCCGGCCAGCAGCTCGGCGATGGAGGCCTGCGCCAGCATGCCGATCACCAGGCCGGTGACGGTGATGCCGAGCTGGGCGCCCGACAGCTGCACCGTCAGGCTGCGCACGGCCCGCAGGGCCGCGGAGGCACCGCGCTCGCCCGCCTTCTCGGCCCGTTCCAGGTCGGTGCGCTCGACCGTGGTCAGGGAGAACTCCGCGGCGACGAAGACGGCGCAGGCCAGGGTCAGCAGCAGGGCGACGGCCAGGAGCAGCACTTCGGTCATCGGGACACCTCGGTCCCATGATCGGTCAGGCCGGGGTGGACCGCGCGCTGCAGGCGTGGGCGACGGGAAGGGAGACGTGACGGACTCGCAGGGTCGTCCATACGCCCATCGTAGGAAGCGCGGGCGCAACGGACAGCCCGGGAACGCGGCCAGGGAGGTGCGCCCCGGACCCGCCCGGCGCGCTACCGGGTGCGCTGCAAGGGCTTGGTCCAGCGGCGCCAGTGGTGCTCGGGCGCGTAGCCCGCCGAGCGCCAGGCGTGGTGGGCGCGCTCGTTGCGCTCCAGCACCATGGCGTCGCCACGCCGGCCGCCCAGCGCGGTGAAGCGCTCCTCGGCCGCCGCCAGCAGGGCCCGGGCGATGCCCTGCCGCCGCCGCTCGGGGTGGACCGCCAGCCGGTACAGATGGCAGCGCCAGCCGTCGAAGCCGGCGATGACCGTGCCGACGAGCACGCCGCCGTCCTCGGCGAGCAGCAGGGCCTCGGGGTCGCGTGCGATCAGGCGCGCCACGCCCTCCGGGTCGTCGCTGACGCTGGTGCCCTCGGCGGCCGTCTTCCAGAAGTCCAGCACCCGTTCGGCGTCGGCCGGTACCGCGTTGCGTATCCCGAGATCGTCCATGAGGGTCAGCCAACCATCCTCCAGGCCCGGGCGGCGAGCGTATGACGCCTCCCCGCGCTCTTCCCCGCGCTCCTACCCGTCTTACCCGTGCACTTCCTCGTGCCCTTCGCCTGCTTCGTCGCGGCGCAGCTCCTCGATCACCGGGGCGAACGCCTCCATCGAGGGTTCCAGCACCGTGACGTAGCTGAAGCCGAAGCGCTCGCGGCCCCGCCGCAGCTGCTCCGCGATCTCCGCGACCGTGCCGACGAGCAGCGTCGGCAGGTCGAGCAGCTCCTTCTCGTCCAGGTGCGGCGCGTGCGGGGCGAACTCCCCGGCCGCCGCCCCGCGGTCCTCGGTGATCACGACCCGCTGGACGAGGACGTTGAACTCGGGGTCGGTGCCGTACGACGTGGCGAAGCCGCGCGCGGTGGCGACCCGCTCCTCCACGGTCGTGGCGGACAGCAGCCGCAGCGTGCCGTCGTCCTTGGCCGGGTCGGCCTCGGCGCCGGTGAAGGCGACGACGGCCGCGTGCCGTGCCGCGAGGCGCAGCATGCGCGGGCCGTTCCCGCCCAGGAGCAGCGGGGTCAGGGGCGCACCGGCGCCGTCCGTTCTGCCTGATCCCGTTCCGTCCGTTCCCGTTCCGTCCGTGCCGTGCGGCCCCGCGAGCAGCCCGGTCAGCGCCTCGACGGTGCGTTCCAGGTGGTCGACCCGGTCGCGGGCGGTGCCGTAGGCCAGGCCCGCGCGTTCGGACTCGGCGCGCACGTACCCCGCGCCGAGGCCCAGCTCCAGGCGGCCGCCGGTGAGCCGGGCGGTGGTGGCGACCTCGCGGGCGAGCAGGACCGGGTTCCAGAACGCGGCGTTGAGCACGAAGGTCCCCAGCCGTGGGCGCCGCGTGGCGTTCGCCGCCGCGACCAGCGAGGGGAACGGCGCGGGCCAGTCCAGGTGGTCCGGCACCTGGAGGACGTCGTAGCCGAGTGCCTCCGCCCGGCGGCACTTGCGCTCCCACGCGTCGCCCTGCGCGGGCTCGAGCAGATTCACACCGAACCGGAACCGTCGTGCCATGACCGCCCCCTCGTCCCGACCCTTCCGCCGGTCAACGACCTTCCCCGCCCGCGGGTCGCTCACTCGTGGGCGATCGCGGCGAGGACGTTCATCCTGGAGGCGCGCAGGGCCGGCAGCAACGCCGCGACCAGGCCGACCACCACCGAACCGGCCATGACCGCCCCCACCGTGGTCCACGGGACGGTGAACGCCCGCATGCCCTCCAGCGCCAGCACCTCGTGCGTGACCACGCCCCAGACCAGCCCCAGGGCGAGCCCCAGCACCGCGCCGAAGACCGCGATCACCACGGACTCCAGCCGGATCATCCGGCGCAGTTGCAGCCGCGACAGACCGATCGCCCTGAGCAGCCCGATCTCCCGGGTGCGCTCGATCACCGACAGGGCGAGGGTGTTGACGACCCCCAGCACGGCGATGATGATCGCCAGGCCGAGCAGGGCGTACACCAGGTTCAGCAGCACGGAGATCTGGGTGCGCACCAGTTGCTTGTAGTCGGCCTGGTCACGGACCTCCACCTGCGGGTACGGCTTGAGGGCCCGTTCCAGGTTCGCGCGTAGCGTGGGCTTGTCGGTGCCGGGGGCGGCGTTCACGTAGAGCGCGGCGTCCTGGCCGCGGGGGAGGAACCGCTCGGCGGTGGCCAGGCCCATGGTGAGGGTGGCGTCGTCCCCGAGCAGGGTGCTCTGGCTGGTGGTCAGCGCGCGCAGGGTGAACGTCGTGGAGCGGCCGTCGACGAAGCGCACGGGGATGCGGCTGCCCACGCGCAGCCCGTGGTGGGCGGCGTACGCCGCGGAGAGCGAGAGGCTGTCGCGGGCCAGGGCGTGCGCCGTGTCGCCCGCGGCGTAGTCCAGGTTGAGCGCCCGGTCCGCGCCGGGGCCGATCGCGGTGCCCGTCAGCTTGGTCGTGCGGTGGTCGGGCAGGGTCATCAGGACGGAGACGTAGCGCACCCGCACCACCTCCCCGGCCCCGGGCACCTTCCGGACGCGGTCGGTGATCTCCGGGGAGAAGGGCGCGAAGTGGTCGCCCTGCACGACGTAGTCCGCGCCCAGGGCCTTGTCGATCTCCTGGTCGAAGGAGCTCGCCATCGACGTGCCGGCGATGGACATGCCGGTGACCAGGGCCAGCCCGATCATCAGCGCGCCGGCCGTCGCACCCGTGCGGCGCGGGTTGCGCAGCGCGTTGCGCTGGCTCATCCGCCCCACAGGACCGAACACGTGGGGGAACGCCCCGCCGAGCACCCGGATCACCGGCCGTACCAGCAGCGGCCCCACGACCACCGCCGCGATCAGCGAAAGACCGATGCCGATCCCCAGGAACGTCGCCGCGTCACCGGTGCTCCCGGCCACCGCCGCCCCGGCCAGCGTCCCCGCGGCCACCAGCGTCGCGACCGCGCCGCCCACCGCCCGCGACCGCAGGCTCCGCCCGCTCCCGGCGACCTCGGCGTCGGACAGCGCGGCCATGGGGGAGACCCGTGCCGCCCGGCGCGCCGGCAGGTAGGCCGCGACCAGCGTCACCAGCAGACCGACGGCGTACGCGGCGACCGGCACGCGCCAGCGGATGACCATCTCGGCGGCGTCGATGTTCATCCCGAACACCCCGAGCAGCCGGAAGAGGCCCGCCGCGAGTCCGACTCCGCAGACCAGGCCGACGGTGGAGCCCACCGCCCCCAGCAGCAACGCCTCCACCAGCACCGACCGCCGCACCTGTCCGCGGTCCGCCCCGAGCGCGCGCAGCAGGCCGAGTTCCCGGGTGCGCTGGGCGATCAGCATCGAGTAGGTGTTGACGATCAGGAAGACCCCGACCAGCACCGCGACCCCGGCGAAGCCCAGCATCACGTACTTGATCACGTCCAGGAAGGTGGCCAGGCTCTCCACCGCCGACTTCGCCTGCTCCGCCTGGGTCGTGTACGTGTAGCGCGGACCGAGCGCGGCGGCGATCCGCTTCTTCAGCACGTCGTCCGAGACCCCGGGTGCGGCGTCGGCCTGCACCGAAGTCGCGACACCGGTCCGGCCCAGCAGGCGGGACTGCGAGGTGGAGGTGTCGACGAACAACAGGGCGGCGCCCGGATTGGTCGTGGTGAAGGTGGCGATGCCCACGAGCCGGACCGAGAACGCGCCCGGCTGTGCCAGCACCCGCAGCCGGTCGCCGATCTCCAGGTGACGCTTCGCCGCGGTGTCGGCGTCGATCAGCGCCTCGTCGGGGCCGTGCGGCGCGTGCCCGCTGGTCAGCCGGACGGGACTGCGCGGGTTCCCCGACCAGTTGGTGGCCACGGTGAGGGCGCCGGTGGTCGGCTCCACCGGCCGGCCCTCCGCGTCGACGACGGTGGTGTTGTGCACGGTGACGTCGATCCGCGCGTCGGCGACGCCCCGTACCGCCTTCACCCGGTCCAGCAGGGACGCCGGCAGGGTGCGCACCTGGCCGGAGGCGAACTGCTGGTCCTCGCTGAAGGCCTCCGGGGGGCCCACCGTCACATCGGCGGCCGTCGAGGCGAACAGGCGGTCGAAGGTGCGGTTGACGGTGTCGGAGAAGATCATGCTGCCGGTGACGAAGGCCACCGACAGCAGGACGGCGAGCGCGCTGAGCAGCAGCCGGCCCTTGTGGGCCAGGAAGCTGCGCAGCGTCGCCCGGAGCATTTCGCCGGTGCCTAGCCGTGCTTGCGCAGCGCGTCGAACCGCTTGAGCCGTTCCAGGACGCCGTCCGCGGTGGGCCCGTGCATCTCGTCGACGATCCGTCCGTCGCCCAGGAAGAGCACCAGGTCCGACCAGGCCGCCGCGGTGGGGTCGTGGGTCACCATCACCACGGTCTGGCCGAGGGCGTCCACGGCCTCGCGGAGGAAGCCGAGCACCTCGGCGCCCGCCTGTGAGTCGAGGTTGCCGGTCGGCTCGTCGGCGAAGATCAGCTGCGGCCGGGAGGCCAGGGCGCGGGCGCACGCCACACGCTGCTGCTGCCCGCCCGACAGCTGCGCGGGACGGTGCCCCAGCCGGTCGCGCAGGCCCAGGGTGTCGATCACCCGGTCCACCCACTCCCGGTCGGGCCTGCGGCCGGCGATGTCCATGGGCAGCGTGATGTTCTCGGCCGCCGTGAGCGTCGGCAGCAGGTTGAACGCCTGGAAGACGAAGCCGACCTGGTCGCGGCGGAGCCGGGTCAGTTCGCGTTCCGCCAGACGGGTGATCTCGGTCTCGCCGATCCAGACCTGCCCCGAGGTGACCGAGTCCAGCCCCGCCAGGCAGTGCATGAGCGTGGACTTGCCGGAGCCGGACGGCCCCATGACGGCGGTGAAGCGGCCGCGGGCGATCTCCACGTCCACCGCGTCCAGCGCCACGACCCGTGTCTCGCCCGTCCCGTACGCCTTCGTCAGCGCGGTCGCCCGCGCGGCGGGCTCCGCTCCCGCCTCGATGCCCTCTGTGTCCGCTGCCGTCCATGTCGACACGCTTGCCCCCCAAGATGAGGAAGTGCGTACTTGTCCGTATGCGACCCGAGCGTAGGTCGTCGGGTGCGGTGCCGCATCGTCCCCGAGGGTGAGCGCCGGGGGCGCGCGGGCGGCCGCCGTGCGACCGCGAGTTCGTCCGGCCGAAACCGGCCGGCCGTCCCGGTGCGTCTGTAGGTGCACCCGGGCAGGGCACGGTGTGGCCGGGTGGGGGACGAGGGCCAGTACCGATGGGGGACCGAATCGATGGTGCACGCACGTATCCGGACCGGGTCCGGTGACCGCAGGCGCACGCGGGCCTGGGCGGTGGCGCCCGTGGTGGCGCTGCTGGCCCTGGCGCTCCAGGGGTGCCAGGACCCGGCGGCCGACGACGCCGGCGACGAGCCGTCCGCGACCGCGCCGGGCACCCCGGGCGCGGCGGGGTCGTCCGCGGCGTCCCCGGGGCAGCCGTCCGCGTCGTCGCCGGGCGGGACGGCCGGCGACCCGTGCGCCCTGGTGACGCAGGAGGAGGCCGAGCGGCTCGCCGGTACGGCCCTCGAACCCGGTCAGGACCTGGAAGGGACCTGCACCTACCCCGCACCGGAGTCCGGCCCGACGGCCCAGGTCGAGGTCTTCGCGGGGGAGTCGGGGAAGAACTACTACGACGCCGAACGCGGGCTCGGCCACGAACTGAAGCCGCTCGACGGCATCGGCGACGAGGCCTGGCTGGAGGACGGTTCGGTCTTCCTGCGGGTGTCCGGGCAGTGGGTCGCGATCCGGCTGGTCCGCAACGAGGAGCCGTCCCGGTTCGACGAGCCGCTCGAGGAACTGGCGCGCACGGTGGCGGGCCGCCTCTGAACGCGCTCCCCGTGCCCCCCCCCGGG
>NZ_JARAVO010000262.1:0-12811 GCF_033792805.1 Streptomyces sp. PA03-1a | reverse complement strand
TCATCTGTCAGTTCTCTGTTGATATGTTCTGTCTTTGATTCTTTTGTTTTTTTTTTCAAGCAGAAGACGGCTAACGGGGTGTAGGGGGGTCTGGGGGGCACGGAGATGTGTATAAGCGACAGCGCTGGCGGAGATCGAGGACCTGCTGCGCGACGACGACGTGCTGGAACGTCAGTTGCGCACGATGCGCTTGGACCCGGAGCCGGACCCACGCCCGGGCCCGGGGCCGGCTGACCTGTTGCGGCGGCCACGCGCCCTGCTGCTGGCGCTGCTGGCGATCGTGTGTTTCGGGCTGCTGATCGCCGCGACCGTCACGACGCTGCTGGCGGTCGTCTGCGCCTTCGTGGTGACGTGGCTGGTCACCCTGTTCGTGGCGGTCCGCTTGCCGGGTCCGGCCCGTCGCGCGGGCGCCCGGCGCCGCCGCGGCCGTCGCCGCTGACCCGCCGCCGCGTCCCACGGCCGTGTGGGCCCCCGGGCGCCCCGGCCGGGGCGCCCGGGGGCGTCCGGGTCAGGGCGGGTGCCGCCCACGGGTGGCACCACAGGGGACGCGATCGGGGCGGGGGGACCGCTCACCCGCTGCGGGCGGCACGGCGGCGCAGCGCGCGGCGCTCCTCCTCGGACGTGCCGCCCCAGATGCCGGGGGACTGCCCGGTACTGAGTGCCCACTCGAGGCAGTCGCCGACCACCGGACACCTCTCGCAGACCGCTTTGGCGCGGGCTTCCTGCCCCGCACCCGGGCCTGAGGAGCTGACCGGGAAGAACAGTTCCGGATCCTCGTCTGCGCAAGCGGCGCTTCGCCACCAGCCCATCGTTTCGACTCCTTCCGGAGGAAGCGTTCGGGGGTGCCACGGACATTGCCGTGCTGCGTCGCGTACCCGGTGTGGCGCAGCCGATGCCGCCCGATCCGGAGCCGATCCGGAGCCGATCGCGCGGAGGCTCACCGAGGCAGGCGGTCCCAGAACGAGCAGTGGTGGGCGGAGTACGCGTCGACGGGGTGGATTCCGCCTGGTCCGGGAGCCAACGACTGCACCGACCGCGCGAGAGGTGACGAAGGGTGCAGGGCAGGCCAGAGCGGGGCGCCGGGGGTGTTCGGGTTGCCGGTGCGCGCGAAGTTCGTCCAATAGTCGACCATCCGGTCGGACAGGGCGCGCTGGGCGTCGGTCAGCGGTCGCTCGGTGGGGAAGGCGGCGAACAGGAACGGCATCTCGAAGCCGTGCGCCGCGCCGTAGGGGAAGCCCGGGTTCACCGGCAGACCGGCGAGGACGGGAGCGTCCGGATCGCTGAACTCGTAGCCGTAGAGCGGGAGGGCGGGGGCACGGGCGGCGATGGCCCGGCCGGCTGCCAGCGTGGTGCACGTGAGGGATCGATCGGTCAGCACCGCGGCCCAGGCCAGTGCGGGCGTGGGGTGTCCTGCTGCCGGGTACCGTGCCTCGACGGCGGGGGCTGCGGGCCCGAAGGCGTCCACCAGACGGGCGCGGTAGTCGTCCTCGGTGCGGATCGGGAACGCGGCGAGCGACAGGCCGACGAACATCCGCATCTCGTCGTGGTTGGTGCCCTGGACGACCGGCACGCGGTGGAAGCGTCCGGTCGCCAACGCCTGGTCCGGCGCCACGGGCAGCAGCGGATTGCCGAAGGCGGGCCGGTTGAAGGACTGCATCAGCTGCGCGGTGGCCAGGCGATCCGCGCCCTGCCCGCGCAGGCACGCCAGCACCTCGTCTCCGCCGCCCTCGGTGCAGCCCAGTTGCCGGGCGGCTTCCGCCCCGGCCGTCTGGACCTCGCGCTGTGGGGCGAACGGCTCGTACGCCGGTGTGCCGGGTCCCAGAGCGCCGCGTGGAAAGGACATGTGGCAGGAGCCGCTCTGGAGCACGGCCCGCCGGAAGAGTCCGGCGGCCGCCGGCGAGGTGAGGTGCGCACAGATGCTGAGGGCGCCCGCGGACTCACCGAAGAGCGTGACATTGCCCGGATCGCCGCCGAAGCGCTCCGCGTTCGCCCGCACCCAGCGCAGGGCGGCCTGCTGGTCCGCCAGGCCGAACGGCGGGGCGGAGCCCAATGCGGGGTGGCCGAAGTAGCCGAAGATCCCCAGCCGGTAGTTGACCGTCACGACGACCGTGTCACCCCGGACCGCCAGTTGTCCGGTGCCGTAGTCACTGCCGGAACCGCCCAGGAACGCACCGCCGTGCGTCCACACCAGCACGGGCCGCTTCCGCCCGGCTGGCTTCGGCGTCGGCATGGTGACGTTGAGGTAGAGGCAGTCCTCCGACCCGAGCACCGCGCCCGCACCCGGTGCCGGCATCTGCACACAGCGCTGAGCCGCCGCCGTCGCATCCCGGACACCTTGCCACGCGGCGGCGGGCACCGGGGCGCGCCAGCGCAGTGGTCCGGTCGGCGGGGCCGCGTAGGGAATGCCGTCGAAGGTGGCGTACGAGCCGTGTGACACACCGCGTACCAGGCCGTGGTCGGTCCGTACGACGGTACCGCTCGGCCCCCCGGAGTGCGCGGAACCGGGTGGTGCGCCGGTCGCCGGCACGGCGGTGCCCGCGAGTAGTGCCACCGCGCAGAGCAAGGGGAAGAGCACCGCACGGAGCCTGTCTCTTCGGCCTGGACGCGGTGCTGTCATGGTCGGGGACATGCGTATCCACCCTTCGTGGTCGGACGAGGTCGCATGAGGCCGGAACAAGGCCTGAGCGGTGGGGAAAACGGTGCGGACCGACGTGGCCGGTGATCAGTACGCTAGGACCTCCCGCGCGCTGGAGGTTCAAGAGCCCGTGACGCAAGACACGTGGAGCATCGGTGAACTCGCGGCCGGAACGGGGGTCCCGGTGAAGACCCTCCGCTACTACTCCGACAGCGGTCTGCTGCCCGTGGCCGGCCGTAGCGCCGGTGGTCATCGCCGCTACGGTCCTGAAGCGTGGGAACGGATCCGTCTCATCAGACGCTTACGGGCGCTGGACACTCCGATCGCCACCATCACGCAGGTGGTCACCGGTGAGCGCTCCCTCGGCGAACTGGTGGCGACCGAGCTCGAAGCGGTGCAGGAACGACTGACCGAACTGCGGTGGCGCCAGGCCACACTCAAGTCCCTGGACGAGGCCCCGAGCGAGGAACGGCTCCGGCGTCTGGAGATCCTCTCCCGTGTGCAGCGGCTCCCGCAGGCGCATCGCACCCTCACCGACCACTGGTATCGCGAGCTGTCCGCGGCCATGCCCAAGCGCCGGCTCGACATCATGATCGGCATGCTCTGCCCCGACCCCCCGCAGGACCCCGATCCCGCTACGGTCCTGGCCTACGCCGAGCTTCATCTGCTCATCTCCACACCCAGTTTCACCCGCTGGACCCAGGACCACGACGAGGAGATGAGGGACGGCCCGGCCTTCTACGCGGAGATCGACGATGCCGCCGCTGCGACGGCCGCCGCTTTGGCCCAGGGCCTGCCGCCCGGCGCCGGGGATGCGGTGAACGCCTTCGTGTCCGCCCACGCGCGAGCCCGCCGGGAGTCGGACACCCCCGCCTTCCGCGCGTACCTGCACGGGCTGGTGTCGAGGTCGTCCGGCTTCGACCCCCGCCTGGAACGCTATTGGGCCCTGGTCGGCACCGTCACCGGCGGGCGGGTGCTGAACATGACGGTGGCCCACAGATGGCTGACCGAAGGGCTGTCGATCTCGATGGCCGACGGTGCACCTGCGGGGAGCCCGGTTCCGCGGACTCCCGACCGCGCGCACCGAGTGGTTCCGGGCGAGATCGACCGCTGAAGCGCGCGTACGGCGGTCGGCGCGGCGAACGGCTTCCCCGTCCTGCCGTGGCGCGGCCGGCCGTCGCGTTTCCTACGATGGCGTCATGACGATCTCCGGGCCGGAGCAGCCACAGATACGCGTCCTGTACGACGAGTCCCGCCAGGACTGGCGGGAGCCGGCTCGTCCGCGCCCCGTGCGGCTCTACCTGTGGGAGCCGGCGCAACCCCCGGCCGCCTCCTCCCCGTTGGTCGTCGTGTCGCACGGCACCGGAGGTTCGGGCGGCGCCATGGAGTGGCTGGTGGATCCGTTGCGCGAGGCGGGTTTCCGGGTGCTGGCCCTCGACCACCACGGCAACAACTTCGTCGGCGGCTACGAGCCGGAGGGCTTCCTCCACGTGTGGGAGCGGCCACGGGACGTCTCCTTCGCCCTCGACGTGCTCGCCCGGGAACAGCCGTTGGGGCCGGTCGGCGCGGCGGGCTTCTCCGTGGGCGCCCACACGGCGGTGGCGCTCGCCGGGGCGCGCCTCGACCCGGACGTCCTGCGGGCCGTGCTGTCGGGGGCCGTACCGGTGCCGGACATCCCCGAGTTCCCCGGTGTGCTCGAGGCGCACCGGAAGAAGTACCCGGACGACCCGTCGGCGCGGGGGGCGCTCGACGGAGCGGGGGCCGACCTGTCGGACGCGCGGGTGCGGGCAGTCTTCCAAGTGGCCCCGGGCGTCGGGGGATTCGTGACCCCGAGGAGCCTGGCGGCCGTGCGGGTGCCGGTGGGGATCCGCTGGGGTGGTGCCGACACGGTCAACCCGTACGACGTCGACACCAGGCCGTACGCGGAACACGTCCCCACGGCTAGCGTCCGCTGCGCCGGCCCCCACGTCCGCCATGACGACTTCTTCGCGCCGGAGCCCGCCGACCCGGACGTCCGCGTCCGGGTCGGCAGGGAGGCAGCCGACTTCTTCGTGCGGCACCTGCGCTGACCGTGTCCACGCGGTGTCCACGGTGGTGGCCGGAGCCGGGAGAGGGCCTCACCCACCGCCAGGCTCTGGCCCCCGGGCGGTGCGACCCCCCGCCTCCCGGACCGCGGGGAACGACGCCTGGAAGGCCAGCCGGCGGTCGGCGTCGGCGGCGATGTCGCCGAGGAGCCCGTCCAGCGCCAGGAACACCTACCAGCGTTCGGCGCCGGTCGCCGCGGCCAGCCGGTCGAGGACCAGGTCCTCGAGCTCCGTGACGCGGTTGCCCTTCCAGACCTTGTCGGCCACGCTCACCAGCAGGTCCTCCATGGTGACGGCCGCGTCCGTCCACGAACCGTGGGTCGCCGCGAAGCGCGCCAGGCGCGGCGGGACGCCCTGCGCCCGCAGCAGTGCACGCCCCGCCGTCTCGTGGGCGTTGCCCGGCCCGGACAACTCGGCGACGTGCAGTGCCTTGCCGATGTCGTGGGTGGCCGCGCCGAAGAGCACGGCCTCACGGTCGACGACCAGGGCGGGGCCGTACTGCCGGACCCAGTCGACCAGTTCACATGCCGCGTCGTGCACCAGCCGCAGATGGGCCGCGAGCCGCGACGGAGCCCCCACCTCGCGCAGCAGACGCGCCACCTCCGGCGGCAGCGGCCGCTCCCGTCCCCAGGTGAGGGCCCGGTCGAGGTCCGGCGCCCGCTCGGGGCCCCCGACCTCGGCGGTGGCCCCGGCGGCGCGCAGCGCGGCGACGGCCGACTCGGCGTCCTCCTTCGGCGCGTTCCGCAGCACGACGAGAGGGGTCCCGCGGATGAGGGCCCGGCAGTGCTCCGTGCCCAGACCGGTCAGTCCGCCCAGCACGGCGACGACCTCCGCCGCGCGTGGCCCCACCTCCCTCAGCACGGCCGTCACCGGCACCTCGTCGCCCCCGGCCCTCATGTGCTGCGCCCCTGACATGAGCCCTCCCCGTCGCTCCCGGCCGTCCCGCCGCGGACAGCGTGCCCGAAGCCCCGCCCGAGGGGAACTCCGCGTACCGTGCGCCCGCGCACGGCCCGGGCGCCGCCACTTCCCCGCCGCTTCCTGTGAGAATGCCCGCGACCGCTGCCCCGCCCCCGACCGCTGGAGGACGACGACGCATGGGTGGACACCCACACCCGGACGGCACCCCCGGCCCCGCGCCTGCGCAGGCGCCGCCGATCACCTGCGACGAGCCCGGTTCCTTCGCCCGCAGCGTCTTCCAGGAGCGGCACCCGGTGCTGGTCCGGCGCATCCTCGACGCCGTCCCGTACGGCCCGGAGCGCCGCCGGGACTTCGCGGCGCTGCTGGAGGAGTCGCGGTCCGGCACGGTCGCCCCGCTGCCGCGGGACGCGCCGGACCTGGCGGCGTGGGAGGAGTGGGGCGAGGGCCGTTTCGGGCGGCCGTGGGCCGAACTGCCGTTCCTGTGGTCGGAGTCGTACTTCTACCGCCGGCTGCTCGACCCCGCCGGTTACCTCGCCGCGGGGGCGTGGCACGGCGTGGACCTTTTCGCGCCGTTCAAGGACGCCGAGCTGGACGGTCCCGGCTTCGCCGCCGACCTCGCCGCCCTGGACGGGCTGCCCGGGCTCGCCCCCGCCGAGCGGGAACACGCGCTGCTCGCGGCCGCCGTGTGGGGCAACCAGGCGGACCTCGGCTTCACCATGGTGGCCGATGCCGCCGCCCCCGAGGCGTCCGGCACCCTCGTCGCCGACGAGTCGGAGCGGCTGTGGTCCCTGCTGGACGGCGGCACGGTCGTCGTGGTCACCGACAACAGCGCCCGTGAGGTCCTGGCCGACCTCGCCCTCGTCGACGGCCTTCTCGCGGGCGGACGCGCCGACGAGGTCCACCTGCTCGTCAAACCGCGCCCGTACTACGTCTCCGACGCCACCACCCAGGACGTCCTGTCCTGCCTGCGCCGGATGACCGCCGCCCCCGGCGAGGCCGCCCGCATCGGCGGGCGCCTGCTCGCGGCCCTGCGCGAAGGGCGGCTCACCCTGGCCGCGCACCCCTTCGCCTGCGCGCCGCTCGGCTACCGCGACATGCCGGACGACCTGCGGGAACGCTTCGCGGCCGCGCAGCTGACGGTGATGAAGGGCGACCTCAACTACCGGCGCCTGGTGGACGACCGGCTCTGGCCCCCGACGGTGCCGTTCGGGGACGTCACCGCCTACTTCCCGGGGCCGGTCGCCACCCTGCGCACGCTGAAGTCCGACACCGTCGCGGGGCTCACCCCCGGGACCGTGGCCCGGCTGGACGCCGCCGGCACCGCGTGGCGCACCAGCGGCACGCACGCCCTGATCCAGGTCACGGTCCCGGGGTGACGGCCCGCGCCGTCAGCGCGCCGTCGGTGCGGCCTGCCCGGAGGAGGCCAGCCCCGGCGGGGCCGCCGCCAGCGCGGAGCGGATCGCGTCGACCAGCGCCAGCGCCGCCTCCTCGGTGAGCTCGACGGCGACCCGGGCCGAGGGCCCCAGGGCCGGGTTGAGGAAGTCGATGTTGACGGTGTGCTCGTACGGCGCGTGCTGCGGGTGGTCGACGTAGACCATGGCCTCGGTCAGCCCGAAGTAGCCCTGGGCGCCCTTGCCGCTGCCGTCGATGCGGATCTTCTCGGTGAGGTACGTGCACATCAGAGGTGCTCCTTGAAGAAGGCCAGGACCTTCGACCAGCCGTCGACCGCCGCCTCGGTGCGGTAGCTCGGCCGGTTCACGGCGAAGAAGGCGTGGCCGGCGTTCTCGTAGGTGTGGAACTCGTACGGCTTGCCCTGCGCCTTGAGCTCGGTCTCCAGTTCGGCGACGTGCTCGGGGGAGGGGTAGCTGTCCTCCGCGCCGAACAGCCCCAGCAGCGGGCCGCGCAGGTCCTTCGTCAGGTGCACGATCGGCTCGACCTGGAGCGGGAAGCCCTCGGGCGGCGTGCCGGCGACGAACGCCCCGTAGCAGTCGACGCCGGCCTGCACGTCCAGCGAGGCCAGGGCGAGGAACGCCTGGCGGCCACCGGAGCAGTAACCGATCACGCCGACCTTGCCGTTGGAGGAGGGCAGGCCCCTCAGGTACTCGGCGGCGCCGGCGGCGTCCCCCAGGAACCGCTCGTCGGGCACGCCGCCTCGGGCCCGCGCCGCCGCGGCCGCGTCGTCCGGCGACGCGCCGGGCGCCTCACGGCTGTAGAGGTTCGGGCAGACGGCGGCGAAGCCCTCCGCCGCGAATCGCCGGGTGATCTCCTTGGTGGGGTCGTCGTAGCCGGGCATGTGGTGGATCACCACGACGCCGCCGTACGGACCGGGGGCCATGGGGCGGGCGGAGTACGCCTCGATGCGGTCGCCGCCGTGACCGGTGACGGTCACCGTCTCGGCGAGCAGTGCGTCATACATGTACGCGGTCCTTCCGGGGGACGGATGATCAGCACTCTATTCCGCATGCGCTTTCCCCCTGCCGCCGCCCCGCCCTGGACCCCGGCGGGAGCCGCTCCGTAGGGTCGCCTCATGAGGCAACGGCCCGAGGGAGTCGGCGAGGAGGAGCTGGGCGAGGCGCTGCGCGCGTGGGGGATCGACGCCGCGTCATGGACCTACGAGCCCGTCGGCTTCGGCGACCACCACTGGACGGCGGCCGACGCCCGCGGCCGGCGCTGGTTCGTCACCGTCGCCGACCTGACGCACAAGCAGCACTGCGGGGCGGACGCCGAGTCCGCCTTCGAGGGACTGAGCCGGGCCATGGACACCGCACTCGCCCTGCGGGAACGCGCGGGCCGGGAGTTCGTGGTCGCCCCGCTGCCCGCCGCCGGGGGCGGCACGGTACGCAGGATCGGCGCGCGGTACGGGGTCAGCGTCTTCCCCTACGTGGACGGCGTCGCCGGCGACTTCGGCGACCGTCTCGACGCGTGCGGACGCGGCGCCCTGCTGGACACCCTCGCCGTGCTCCACCGGACACCGCCCCCGGCCCCCGTCCCGCGCCCACGACTCGCGCTCCCCGGGCGGGCCGCCCTGGAAGCGGCGCTCGCCGGGTTGCGCGACCCCTGGCACGGGGGCCCGTACGGCGAGCGGGCGAGGGCCCTGACGAGCGAGCACGCCGGGGCGATCCGGCGGCGGCTCGGGGAGTTCGACCGGCGTGCCGCCGCGCTCGAACGCGCGGGAGGGGAACACGTCGTCACCCATGGCGAGCCGCACCCCGGCAACCTGCTGCGGCAGGACGCGGGGCACGTGCTCGTCGACTGGGACACCGTCGGTCTCGCCCCGCCCGAGCGCGATCTGTGGCTGGTCGTCACCGGGGCCGAGGACCTCGACCGCTACCAGGACGCGGCCGGCCGCCGCCCCGACCCGGACGCCCTCGCCCTGTACGGGCTGCGCTGGCGACTGGAGGACGTCGCCTCCTTCCTCGGCGACTTCCGCTCCCCGCACCGCGCCACGCCCGATTCCGACCTGGCCTGGCGGTCCCTGGCCGCCACCGTGCGCGCCTTGGCATGAACACCCCTCAGCGGTCGAGCCGTTCCTCCCGGCTGATGACGGAGCGGGCCGCCGGAGCTCATCGCCGCGCCGGCCGCAGGGCTCACCGGTCGGTGGGGCGCAGTGCCTCGAGGACGCGGGTCGCCGTCTCGACGTCCTGCCCGGAGAGGGTGACCGTGACGCCGTCGTGCTCGAAGGTCATGTCGGGGGCCGAGGAGCGGGCCGCGCGCCAGGCGAGCCAGGCCAGGGCGAGGTTGGCCAGCCGGAAGCCGCTGTCGAGGGCGATCCGGATGCCTTCCAGGGTGCCGCCGACGCCGACGCCGACGCCGACGCCGACGCCGACGCCGCCGATGCGGCCTACCGCGGGCCCGCGCCCCTGGAGGGCGACCTTGGCGTTGCGCCGCACATAGGAGTCGTCCAGCAGCCAGGTGTGGAACGAGCGCAGCTCGTCCTCGGCGTCCCGCGCCTGCGTCGTGACGATGAGGTCCATCGGCACCGTTCCCCCTGGGTGAGCACCGCCGTGCCGTCACTCTGGCACAGTCGCACGCGGTGACGCAGGCATCCGCGCAAAGCGGTACGAGACGTACGGCGGCGTGCGCCACCCGTCGCTTGCCGTGGCCGGGCGGCGGGCGCAGGCTGGAAACATGGCTGCTCAGGGCGGGCCGACGCTCATCACGTCCGTCCAGCGGGCCTTCCGCCTGCTGGAAGCGGTGGGCGCACACGAGGGTGGCGTACCGGCGAAACAGCTGGCGCGCGAGACGGGGCTGCCGCTCGCCACCGCCTACCACCTGCTGCGGACCCTCACCCACGACGGCTACGTGCGCAAGCTCGCCGACGGCGGCTTCGCCCTCGGCGAGAAGCTCGAGGCCCTGCACGCCGCGAGCCGCCCGCAGATGCCGCTCAGCCGTATCCGGCCGGCACTGGCCGCGCTGCGTGACGACCTGTCCGCCGCCGCCTACCTGACCTTCTACGAGGACGGCGAGATCCGGGTGGCGGACATCGTCGACGGCCCCCGGACCCCGCGGGTCGACCTCTGGGTGGGCTTCGAGGAGGCGGGGCACGCCACCGCGCTCGGCAAGTGCGTGCTGCGCGAGCTGGACGAGGAGGCCCGCAACGACTACCTCGCCCGTCACCCGCTGGCCGATCTGACCCCGCGCACGATCACCCACCGCGCGGAGCTGCTGCGGTGCCTGGAGAGCGCCCCCGCCCCTCCCGCCGTCACGGACCTGGAGGAGTACGCCCTGGGGACGGTCTGCGTCGCGGTGCCCGTCTACAGCGGCAGCACGCTGGGCTCGCTCGGTGTGTCGCTGCGCGCGGACCGGGTCGCCGCACTCGAAGACGTGCGCGCCAAGCTGCTCTCCACGGCGAGCCGGGTGACCCGGGGTCTGTCGCTCACTATCTGAAATTCCCGCCCTTGTGGTCGGGGTGCATACACCCATTAACTGGTGGAAACGGACATCGGCGGTGTGACGCCTCGCACAGGCAGGGATTGCGGACGAACATGAGTCAAGCCCCGGACCAGCGGCATGGCGGCCGGCCGACCTGGCACGTCGCCGCGGGAGCGCCCTTTGCGATCATCTGCGGGGTGGCCCTCGTCGCCTTCGTCAGCGGCAGCGGCCCCGACTGGCTGCCTCTGCTCGCCGTCGGGCCGGCGCTCGCCGCCGCCGTAGGGGGACCGTGGCGCGTCCTGCGGGCGGGCGTGCTCGCGGTGGCGCTGGCCGCGGTCCTCGGCGCCTACAAGGGCGCGCACGGCGACAAGCTGGCCATCGTGGTGGCCGCGCTGGCCGCGGTCACCCTGGCGAGCGGGCTGGGAGCCGCGGTCCGGGGGCGCCGTGAGCGGGTGCTCGCGGCCGTCCGGTCGGTCGCCGAGGCGGCACAGCACGCGCTGCTGCTGCCCGTGCCGGAGACCGTCGGCCCCTTCCAGGTGGCCGTGCGCTACAGCGCCGCTGCGGCGGAGGCCCGGATCGGCGGCGACCTGTACGCCCTGGTGCCCACCCCGTACGGGGTGCGGCTGATCGTGGGCGACGTCCGCGGCAAGGGGCTGCCGGCGGTGAGCACCGCCGCCCTGGTGCTGGGCGTGTTCCGCGAGGCCGCCTACGACGAGCCCGACCTGCTCGACGTCGTCGACCGCATCGAGCGCAGCCTGGCCCGCAACCTCGGCCCGGACGACTTCGTCACCGCCGTCGTCGTCGGGCACCCCCGCCCGGGCCGCATGGAGGTCGTCAACTGCGGTCACGCCCATCCGCTGCTGCTGCGCGGGGGCGACGTCCTGGCCGTCGAGTCCTCCGGCCACGTCCCGCCGCTGGGGCTGCGCGCCCTCGCCGGGGAGGAGCCGGTGCTCCAGGTGCTGCCCTTCTCCGAGGGCGACCAGCTGCTGCTGTACACCGACGGCGTCATCGAGGCCCGCGACCGCGGCCGCCGCTTCTACCCCCTGGACGAGCGCGTCACGCGCCACCTCACCGACGACCCCGCGCGCACCCTGGCCGCGCTCCACGACGACCTGCTGGACCACGTCGGGGGCAGGCTGCACGACGACGCGGCGCTGCTCCTGCTGCGCAGCACCTCCAGCGCCGCGTCCGTCACCGAGCTGCCCGTCCCCGTCGTGTCCGGCGGCGCCGACAGGGCCCAGGCCGGCTGAGCCTCCGGTCGCGGGAAGGCGCACGAGTGGCGCACTTTTTCGGCGATTTGCTGCACTTCAGGCGATATGCGATACGTGGAGGAGGGGCCTTTCACCGCTCGCCGAGGAAGTGCCATGACAGGAGCGCACGAGGACGTCGGGCGCGTGGTCACCGGTCGCTACCGGCTTCTGCGCCGGCTCGGCGTCGGCGGCATGGGACGGGTGTGGCTCGCCTACGACCAGGAGCTGGCCTGCGAGGTCGCCGTCAAGGAGATCGTCCTGCCGCCCGGAGTCCCCGAACGCGAGGTGAGCTCCCGCATCGCCCGGGCCCGCGGCGAGGCCCGGCACGCCGCCCGGCTGCGGAACCACCCCCACGTCGTCACCGTCCACGACATCGTGGAGGAGGACGGCCTCCCGTGGATCGTCATGGAGTTCGTCCCCGGCGCCATGGACCTGGAGGCGGTGGTGCGCGAGCGCGGGCCGCTGCCGCCCGCGGAGGTCGCCCGGATCGGGCTGGCCGTGCTCGACGCCCTCCTGGAGGGCCACCGGCTGGGCATCCTGCACCGCGACGTCAAACCGGCCAACATCCTGCTGACCCATCCCGGCTCGCGGCCCTCCTACCCCACCGAGGGCGGCGGCCGGGTGATGCTCACCGACTACGGCATCGCCCTGGAGCCCAGCTCGGGCGAGACCCGCCTCACCGCGACCCTGGAGATCCTCGGCACCCCGCGCTTCATGGCGCCGGAGCGGGCCAACAACCGGCCGCCCACCGCGGCGGGCGACCTGTTCTCGCTCGGCGCCACCCTGTACTACGCGCTGGAGGGCACCGGGCCCTTCGACCGCGAGACCGCCCTCACCACCCTGAGCGCCCTGCTCTTCGAGCCGCCCGCCCCGCCACGCCGGGAGACCCGGCTGACACCCGTCCTCGTGGGACTGCTCGCCAAGGACCCCGCGGACCGGATGGGCGCGGAGGAGGCCGCCCGGCGGCTCTCCGCCGTCGCCGCCCAGCCGTACCACCTCCACCCGGCCCCTGCGGGGGACCGCTCGGGCGGTGGTTTCTCGGCTTTCTTTAA
>NZ_JARAVO010000261.1:0-12844 GCF_033792805.1 Streptomyces sp. PA03-1a | reverse complement strand
GTCGTGCTGTCCCCCGTGCCCCTGTCGTGCTGTCCCCGTGCCCCCCTCGGGCCGGCCGTCCCCGTGTCAGGCGCCGGTCAGGGCGAGTGCCAGTTGTCGGGCTTGACCGTGGTGTCGTCGCCCTTGACCTTGGGCTCCTCGGTCTCTTCGGTCTCGACGACTTCCGGTTCTTCCTCGACGGTGGAGCCGGACTCGGGTGCCGTCTCGCTCATGGTGCCTCCCCTGTGGGTGGAACTGGGCCGATACGAAGCCCGCCTGGCAACGACCCCCGTGCGCTACCAGGCGGGCAGCTCTTGCAGTGATGGAATCGTGGCAGGCGTCGATAATCAACCGATAAACGGAACTGTTGATGTCCTGTATCAGCGGTGTTGCGTGGTGCGGAACCGCTACACGGCGATCGCCGGGGCGGCCGGACCGTGCAGCAGGCTCCGTACCTCGTCGGCGTCGGGGGAGCCCAGCGTGACGAAGGCCGCCAGGGCGTCCCGCCAGCAGGCGCGGGCACGGTCCACCTGGCCCGCCCCCGCGAGGGCGCGACCGAGGACGGTGAGCACCTTCGCGCGGTAGAGCTCGCCCCCGAGGTCGCGCAGCGCGTTCAGCGACTGCTCGGCCAGCGCCGCCGATTGGCGGTGGGCGCCGGAGGACAGGTGCACCTCCGCCATGCGGAAGAGGGACATGGCCTCCCAGAAGCGCTGCCGGGCCGCCCTGAAAGCGGGGAGCGCCTCGGAGAGCGCCGCCAGGGCCTCCTCGCGGCGGCCGGCCGCCGTCAGCGCGATGGCGAGTGCGTACAGCCCGTTGCCGAGGCGGAATCCGGCCCGCAGGTCACGGTAGATCGACAGGGCCCGCTCCGCCGAGGCCACGGCGGCGGAGACGTCCCCGAGTTCGATCTGCGCGCGGGACAGGTTGCTCAGCGCGGCGGCGCCGCCGTGCCGGTTGCCGTCGGCCACGAAGGCCTCCAGTGCCTGGGAGTGGTGGTCCGCGCAGTCCTGGAAGCGCCGCCACGCGAGGGCCACCATCCCGCGCAGATTGGGGGCGTAACTACTGGTCAGAGCGTCGCCCACGGCCCGCCCCAGCACGAGGCTGCGTTCGGCCTCCCGGTCGGCCTCCTCCAACTGTCCGGCCAGGATGTACTGCTGGCCCAGCAGCACGCGGGCCCGGCCCTCCACGAGCGGTTCACCGCAAGCGTCGGCCGTCGCGACGAGGGCGCGCGTCGCCTGCTCGTATTGGCGCGCGTAGATCCCGGACTCCATCAGGTCCTGGCTCACGAGCAGCAGGTCGACGGCCCGCCGCATCGGGCCCTCGCAACCCCCGGCGGCAGCCTGCCGGACGGCGGCGACGAGACTGGGCGCCTCGGTGAACAGCCAGTCCAGGCCCTCCTCGCGGGAGCCGAACGGCAGTCCCCCGCGGCCCACGGGGGCGAGGTGCGCGAGCAGGCGGTCGCCGGGGTTCTCCAGCTCGTAGGCGCACATTGCCGACGCGAGGTAGAAGTCCAGCAGCCGGGACACGGCGGCGCAGCGGGCGTCCTCCCCCTCGTGGCGCTCGGCGCAGTCGCGGGCGTACAGGCGGACCAGGTCGTGGTAGCGGTAGCGGGCGGGTGCGGCGGACTCGATCAGGCTGATGTCGACCAGAGTCTCCAGCAGTTCCTCGGCGTCGTAGACGTCCAGGTCGAGGACGGCCGCCGCCGCCTCCAGGGAGATGTCCGGGCCGTCAGCGAGGGCCAGCAGGCGGAAGGCGCGGGCCTGCTGCGCGGTGAGCTGGCCGTAGCCGAGTTCGAAGGTGGCCTTGACGGCGAGGTCGCCGGCCTTGAGCTCGTCCAGGCGGCGGCGTTCGTCGCTGAGCTTGCGGGCGAGGAAGGCGACCGTCCAGGTGCGGCGGGTGGCCAGGCGGGAGGCGGCGATGCGGATGGCGAGCGGCAGGAAGCCGCAGGCGGCGACGACGTCGAGGGCGGCCTGGCGTTCGGCGGCGACGCGCTCCTCCCCGACGATGCGGGTGAAGAGCAGCAGGGCCTCTTCCGGGCTCATGACGTCGAGGTCGACCAGGTGGGCCCCGGCCAGGTCGACCATGCGGACCCGGCTGGTGATCAGCGCGGCGCAGCCGGGAGTGCCCGGCAGGAGGTGGCGGACCTGGGCGGCGTCGTGGGCGTTGTCCAGCAGGGCCAGGATCCGGCGGCCCGCGAGGGTGGATCGGTAGAGCGCGGCGCGGTCGGCGAGGGACTCGGGTATCGCGGAGTCGGTGACGCCGAGGGAGCGCAGGAAGGAGGCGAGCACCGTCTCCGGTTCGGCGGGCCGGGCGTCGGTGCCCTGGAGGTCCACGTAGAGCTGGCCGTCGGGGAAGGTGCCCGCAACGGCGTGGGCGACGTGGACGGCGAGGGTCGTCTTGCCGACGCCGCCGATGCCGGCGACGGCGGAGACCGACATGACCCCGCCGTCCACCGAGGCCGCGCCCAGGCGTTCGGCGAGCTCGCGGACGAAGGCGTCCCGGCCGGTGAAGTCGGCCACGGTGGCGGGCAGCTGGGCCGGCCGCACCGGCTCGGCGACCGCCTCGGCCTGCGGGACGGGCGGCGGCAGCAGCGACGGGTCGGCCTCCAGCACGCGCTGGTGCAGCTCGGTGAGCTCGGCGCCCGGGTCGACGCCCAGCTCGTCGTCGAGGAGGCGGCGGGTGTCGGCGTAGACGCCCAGCGCCTCGGCCTGCCGCCCGCTGCGGTACAGCGCGAGCATCAGCAGGGCACGCGGTCGTTCGCGCAGCGGGTGCTCCGCCGACAGGACGGTGAGTTCGGAGACGGCCTCGGCGTGGCAGCCGGCCTGCAGGTCCAGGTCGAGGCAGCTCTCGGTGAGCTGCAGCCGCCATTCCAGCAGGCGGGTGCGCTGGGTCTCGGCGTACGGGCCGGGGAGCCCGGCCAGGGGCTCGCCGTCGAAGAGGGCCAGCGCGCCGCGCAGTTCCTCGCGGGCGGTGGCCAGGTCGCCCGCCGCGCGGGCCTTCTCGGCCGCGGCCTGGTGCCGTTCGGCGAGGACGAGGTCGAAGCCGTCGCCCGGGTGCAGCACGTAGCCGCCGTCGACGGTGGCCAGGGCGTCGGCGCCGAGGGCCTTGCGGAGGCGGAAGGCGTAACTGCGCAGCGCCGCCAGCGCGGTGGGCGGTGGGTCCTCGCCCCAGACGGCGTCCAGCAGTTCCTGCGCGGTGGCCGTGCGGCCGCCACGCAGCAGCAGCGCGCCGAGCAGCGCCTTCTGCTGTGGCGACCCGGCGGAGATCGGCTCCGTGCCGCGCCAGGCCCGCACCGGGCCGAGGACCGCGAAGCGCAGCGCTCCGCCGTGGTCCTTACCGCTTGCCATGCCTGCCCCCAGGTGCCGCCGTACCTTCGCGACGAGCGCGTATATCGATCGTTCATCACGAGCCGGAACAGTCTTCACGGACGGCGGGACCATCCCGATCGGTTCCGCCGCTTGTGCCAGTTTGCCGCCTCAACCTGTACGCGGTCACCTATGGGTGGCTTTCGGGAGGGGCGTTCCAGGGAGTAGCGGGGAATGTTCGGTCCAGTTTCATGTGAAGTGCGGGCATATGCCGTCGGTCTGACGGGTGTTCCGTCCGGGGAGGTGGGGAGCCGCCCATGTGCTCGCGTTGTGTGCCGCAGGCCGTGAGCGGACCGCGGAGCCGCAGCGGCGGTGCGCCGGCGCCCTCGGTGTACCGGCTGCCCGGTCCCGCCTTGCGCCGCCGGGCCGTCCGGCATCCGGAGGGGCGACCGTACGCGCCGTACGACTGCGACTTCGCCGCGCTGGACCGCCGTGCCCGCGCGGTCGCGGCGCGGCTGGGACGGCTGGTGCCGCCGGGCAGCCGGGTGCTGCTCGCCTATCCGCAGGGCGCGGACCTCGCCGGGGCGTTCTACGGCTGCCTGTACGCCGGGATGGCGGCGGTGCCGCTGGTCGGCGGCGGCCCGGACGGGGCGGGGACGGTCGCGGAGGCCGTCGACCGCTGCCGCCCCGCGATGGTGCTCACCGGTGCCGACGCGTGGACCGCGCTCTCGGTGGACCGCTCGCGCACCCAGGTCGTGGAGGCCGACGGGCGCCGGGTGGGCGGTGAGCCGGTCGACCGCCTGGCGCAGGAGTGGCGCCCGGTCGGCGTCCTGCGCACGGCGCCCGGCTACGAGCGGTACGTCGCCGACGGGCTGGGCGGGGGCCGCATGGAGCCCGCGCTGCGGCACGGCGACCTCGCGGACGCGGTGGGTGAGCTGGCGGTCGCGGCGGGCCGGGGGACCCCGGAGGACAGCCTGGGGTGGATCGCCTCCGTGCACGGGTTGGAGGACGCGGTGTGGCGCATGCTTCTGCTTGCGCCGGGCGGCGGGGAAACCCCAAAGCGCAACCACAACGGCGCCGCACACAAAGACGGGCCGCCCACAGACCTACTGACGACCCGTCAGATTCGCGCTACCGTGAGCCCATGGAGACCTTCCCGAGGATCATTTCGGTGGACGACCACACGGTCGAGCCCCCCGGCGTCTGGCGGGACCGGCTCCCGTCGGCGTACCGGGACAGCGCGCCGCGCATCGTGCGCGCGCCCCTGAGGTCGATGACCTTCGTCGGGGGCAGGTTCACCCCGCGCATGGGTGAGCCGGGTGACGAGGGTCCCGTCGCCGACTGGTGGGTCTACGAGGACCTGCGGCGCCCCCTGACCCGGCTGGACACCGCCGTCGGGTACAGCAGGGACGAGGTGCGGCTGGAGGCGATCACCTACGAGCAGATGCGCCCCGGTTCCTACAGCGTCCCCGAGCGGCTGGCGGACATGGACGTCAACCACGTGCAGTCCGCCCTGTGCTTCCCCACCTTCCCGCGGTTCTGCGGCCAGACGTTCACCGAGGCCAAGGACCGGGAACTGGGGTTGCTGTGCGTGCGCGCCTACAACGACTGGATGGTCGAGGAGTGGTGCGGCCCGCAGGCCGGGGGCCGGCTGATCCCGCTCACCCTCATCCCGTTGTGGGACGCGGATCTGGCCGCCGCGGAGGTGCGCCGCAACGCCGAGCGCGGGGTGCGGGCGGTCTGCTTCTCCGAGATCCCGCCGCACCTGGGGCTGCCGTCCGTGCACACCGACGCGTGGGACCCCTTCCTGCGTGCCTGCGACGAGACCGGCACCGTCATCGCGATGCACATCGGCTCCTCCTCGCGCATGCCGTCCACCTCCGCCGACGCGCCGCCCGCGGTCGGCTCCACGATCACCTTCGCCAACTGCTGCTTCTCCATGGTCGACTGGCTGATGTCGGGGATCTTCGACCGCTTCCCCTCCTTGCGGATCATGTACGCGGAAGGCCAGATCGGCTGGATCCCGTACATCCTGGAGCGCGCCGACGTCGTCTGGGAGGAGAACCGGGGCTGGGGCGGCGTGGCCGACAAGGTGCTGCGGCCGCCCTCGGAGCTGTTCCGGGAGCACATATACGGGTGCTTCTTCGACGACGCGGTGGGCCTGCGCAACATCGACGCGATCGGTGTCGGCAACGTCCTGTACGAGACCGACTACCCGCACTCCGACTCGACCTGGCCCAAGTCCCGTGAGGTCGGCGAGGCCCAGATGGGGCACCTCGCCCCGGACGTCGTCGAGCGGATCGTACGCGGCAACGCGATCGAGCTGCTGGGGCTGACCCTGGAAGGTTTGTGGTCCGGGCAGGGCGGGGCCGCCGGCTGAGGAGGTCCCGCCTGCTGTCGGCGGCCGCGTCGCGCACGGTGCGCGGCGCCTGGTGGGCTTCTCCCGTCATCCGGGAGGACGCCGACGGCCCGCGGCTGTCGGCGTTCGGCATCGGCGCGCCCTTCGACGGGTTCGCCGCGCGCTGACCGGCGCCGGCGCCGGCCCGGCCCGACCCCTTGTCTGACGGACCGTCAGGTCCGACCATGGCGGCATGACCAAGACCGCGTACGGCATGCAGCTGCCGGTGCAATCGCTCAGCACCCTCTACGCGGAGCCGTGGGAGGCCGCGGCGCCGCCGGGCGACCTGGTGGACGTCGCGCGGGCGGCGGACCGGCTCGGCTTCGCGTACATCGGGTGCTGCGACCACGTGGCGATCCCGCCCCGGCTCGCCCCCGCGATGAGCCCCACCTGGTACGACCCGGTCGCCACGCTGGCCTTCCTGGCCGCCGTGACGACGCGGGTGCGGCTGCTGAGCCACGTCGCGGTGATCGGACTGCGGCATCCGCTGTTGACCGCCAAGCAGTACGCGACGCTGGACCACCTCTGCGGCGGCCGGCTGATCCTCGGGGTCGGGGCCGGGCACGTCCGGGAGGAGTTCGAGGCCCTTGGGGTGGACTTCGAGCGGCGCGGGCCCCTGCTGGACGAGGCGATCGACGCGGTGCGGGCGCACTTCGCGGCGGGGGAGCAGAAGCCGGAGCCGGTGCAGCGCCCGGTCCCGGTGTGGGTCGGGGGGTCGTCGCCCGCGGCGGTGCGGCGCGCGGCGCTCAAGGGCGACGGCTGGCTGCCCCAGGGGGACTCCCGGAAGGCCATGCCAGCGCAGATCGCCCGGCTGCGGGAACTGCGCGGCGGGACGCCGATCACCATCGGGGTGATCGCGGAGCCGTTGTACGTCGGCGAGCCGGGGTGGCCGGTGGGGCGGCGCACGCTGACCGGGAAGCCGCAGGCGGTGGCCGAGTCGCTGCGGGAGTACGGCGCGATGGGGGTGGACCAGATCCAGGTGAGGTTCCGCGTCCGGGGAGCGGCGGAACTGCTCGACCAGATGGAGGCGTTCGCCGACGGCGTGGCGCCGCACCTCGACGCGTAGGGAGTGACGGACATGGGCAAGCTGGACGGCCGGGTCGTGCTGATCACCGGCGCGGCGCGTGGGCAGGGCGAGCAGGAGGCGCTGCTCTTCGCGGCGGAGGGGGCGCGGGTCGTCCTCGGGGACGTGCTGAACGAGCGGGGTGCCGCCGTGGCGGAGGGGATCGGCGGCGACCGGGCGCGCTACGTCCACCTGGACGTGACGAGCGAGGCGGACTGGGTCGCGGCCCTGGACGTCGCCACCGAGGCCTTCGGGCGGCTGGACGGGCTGGTCAACAACGCCGGCATCCTGCGCTTCAACGAACTCGTCGACACCCCGCTCGCGGAGTTCCAGGAGGTCGTCCTGGTCAACCAAGTCGGTGCCTTCCTGGGGATGCGCACCGTGGCCCCGCTGCTCGCGGCGGCCGGCGGCGGCACCATCGTGAACACCGCCTCCTACGTGGCGCTGGCCGGCATGGCCGGGGTGACCTCGTACGCCGCGACCAAGGCGGCCGTCGTCGGCATGACGCGGGTGGCCGCCTTGGAGCTGGCGCCCAAGGGCATCCGGGTCAACGCGATGTGCCCGGGTGCGATCGACACCCCCATGTCCAACCCCGGGGAGGGCGTGCCCGCGGAGGCCCTGGACCAGCTGTACGGCAAGCTCGTGCCGCTCGCCCGGATCGGGCGCCCGGAGGAGGTCGCCCGGCTCGCGCTCTTCCTGACCAGTGACGACTCCTCGTACGTCACCGGGCAGCCGTTCGTCATCGACGGCGGCTGGCTGGCCGGGGTCTCGCTCTTCTGACGGCGATCGGGTATTGACCTCCCCCGCCGCCGGTGGAAGAGTCGGAGCGGGAATCTGACGATCCGTCAGAAAAGCTAGGGACGGTGAACCCCTTGGAATTCGGGATCTTCGTACAGGGATATGTGCCCAAGTTCCGCTCGGAGGTCGACCCGCAGGCCGAGCACCACGCGCTGATGGAGGAGACCGAGTACGTCGTGCAGGCGGACCGGTCGGGCTTCAAGTACGCCTGGTTCAGCGAGCACCACTTCCTCGAGGAGTACTCGCACCTGTCCGCCAACGACGTCTACATCGGCTACCTCACCCACGCCACCGAGCGGATCCACCTCGGGTCGGGCATCTTCAACCCGCTCCCGCAGGTCAACCACCCGGTGAAGGTCGCGGAGAAGGTCGCCATGCTCGACCACCTCTCGGACGGGCGCTTCGAGTTCGGCACCGGCCGCGGCGCCGGCAGCCACGAGATCCTCGGCTTCCTCCCCGGCGTCACGGACATGAACGCCACCAAGGAGATCTGGGAGGAGACCGTCGGCGAGTTCCCCAAGATGTGGCTCAACGAGGAGTACCCGGGCTTCCAGGGCAAGCACTGGTCCCTGCCGCCCCGCAAGGTGTTCCCCAAGCCGTACGGGACGTCGCACCCGGCCATGTGGTACGCCGCGGGCTCGCCGCCCTCCTACGCCATGGCCGCCCGCAAGGGCCTGGGCGTGCTGGGCTTCAGCGTCCAGAAGGTCTCCGACATGGAGTGGGTGCTGGAGCAGTACAAGACCGCGGTGCGCGACGCCGAGCCCATCGGGGACTTCGTCAACGACAACGTCATGGTGACGACCACCGCGATCGTCGCCGAGACCCGCAAGGAAGCGATCCGTGTCGCCGCGAGCAGCAACCTCAACTACCTGCAGTCGCTGGTCTTCCGCTACCACGACACCTTCCCGCGCCCGGAGTACATCCCGCAGTGGCCGGAGCTGCTGCCGACGTACACCGAGGAGCTCATCGAGATGCTCCTCGACGAGGAGCTGATGATCTGCGGCGACCCGGACGACGCGCTCAAGCAGTGCAAGCGCTGGGAGTCCGCGGGGGCCGACCAGCTGTCGTTCGGGCTGCCGGTGGGCGTCCCCTTCGAGGACACGATGCGCACGATCAAGCTGGTGGGGGAGCACGTCATCCCCAAGATCGACACGGACCCGGTGCACCGGACGACCCGCTTCCGCCGGGCGGCGTGACGCCGCGGGCCACCGACAGGGCGGCGCCTTCCCGGACCGCCGCCCGGCCCCCGTCCGGACCGGCACCGCGGCGGCGGCCCGCCGCGCCCGGGGACGGCCGGGGGCCACACCCGCGCGGCGGGCGGCCCGCCCGCGGCCCCAGCAGGAGGAGGGACCACGCATGCTCGACCACCTGATCCGCGGCGCGACGCTCGTCGACGGCACCGGTGCCCCGGCCCGTACGGCCGACGTCGGCCTGCGGGACGGCCGCGTCGTCACGGTCACGCCGCCCGGCCGGACCGAGGAGCCCGCACGGACCACCGAGGACGCGACCGGGCTGGTCCTCGCCCCGGGCTTCGTCGACCCGCACACCCACTACGACGCCCAGCTGTTCTGGGACCCCTTCGCGACCCCCTCCATGAACCACGGGGTCACCACCGTCGCCGGCGGCAACTGCGGTTTCACCCTGGCGCCGCTCAAGCCGCAGGACGCCGACTACACCCGCCGGATGATGTCCAAGGTCGAGGGGATGTCGCTGAAGGCCCTGGAGTCCGGGGTCGACTGGAGCTGGCACGGCTTCGGCGACTACCTGGACGCCCTGGAGGGCCGGATCGCCGTCAACGCCGGTTTCATGGTGGGCCACTGCGCGCTGCGCCGCTACGTCATGGGGCCCGACGCCGTCGGCGGGCAGCCCTCACCGGACCAGCTCGACCGCATGCTGCGGCTCTTCCACGAGTCCATGGAGGCCGGCGGCTGGGGCCTGTCGACGACCCAGTCCGCCACCCACTCCGACGGCGACGGCCGCCCGGTGGCCTCGCGGCACGCCCGGCCCGCGGAACTGCTCGCGCTCTCCCGGGCCGTCGGGGAGCACGAGGGCACGCAGATCGAGGCGATCGTCGCCGGTTGCCTGGACACCTTCTCCGACGACGAGATCGACCTCTTCGTCGACATGACCGTGGCCGCGGGCCGCCCGCTCAACTGGAACGTGCTGACCGTCGACGCGGCCGTCCCGGACCGTGTGCCCCGCCAGCTGCAGGCCTCCGAGCGGGCCCGCAAGGCCGGGGGCCGCGTCGTCGCGCTGACGATGCCCATCCTGACCCCGATGAACATGTCGCTCGGCACCTTCTGCGCCCTCAACCTCATCCCCGGCTGGGGCGAGATCCTCTCCCTGCCCGTCCCCGAGCGCATCGCCCGGCTCCGCGACCCCGAGGTCCGCGCGGGGATGCTCCGGCGCGCCGGCAGCCCCGAGGCGGGTGTCTTCCGCCGGCTCGCCGACTTCGGGCGGTACGTCATCGGGGACACGTACTCCGAGGAGAACCGGCGGGCCGGCGTCAGCGGCCGGGTCGTGCGGGACATCGCCGCCGAACGGGGCCAGGACCCCTTCCGCACCCTCGTCGAGATCTGCGCGGCCGACGGGTTGCGGACGGTGCTGTGGCCCATGCCCACCGACAACGACCCGGACAGCTGGGAGCTGCGCCGGAACACCTGGGAGCACGAGGACGTGCTGCTCGGGGGCTCCGACGCGGGTGCCCACCTGGACCGCATGTGCGGGGCGCCGTACACCACCCGGTTCCTCGGCGACTGCCTGCGCGGCCGCCGGCTGGTCCCGCTGGAGAAGGCGGTGCGGATGCTCACCGACGACCCGGCGCGGCTGTTCGGGCTCCGCGGGCGCGGCCGGGTCGCGGAGGGGTACCACGCCGACCTGGTGCTGTTCGACCCCGAGCGGATCGACGCGGGCACCGCCACCCTCGTGCACGACCTGCCGGGCGACAGCCCGCGGCTGGACTCCAGGGCCCGGGGCGTGGTCAGCGTGCGGGTGGGCGGCGTGGAGACGATCCGCGACGACGGGATCACGGGGGCCGTCCCCGGCCGGGTCCTGCGTTCCGGACGGGACACCCGCACGGTCCCCACGGGCGTGTGACCCCGGGCCGCCCCCGTGGCGGGACGCCGTGCCGCGGGTGTCCGTGCCGCGCGGCACGGGCATAACACTGGCCCACAGCACGGGAGGTGCGACGACGCCATGCGGATCGCCACGACGATCTTCCTGACCGACCACTCCGTCCCCGCCGTCCGGCTCGCCCGGGAACTGGAGGAGCGCGGCTTCGACGGCCTGTACCTCCCGGAGCACACGCACATCCCGGTCAGCCGCCGCACCCCCGCGCCGATGGGCGGCCCGCTGCCGCCGGAGTACGGCCGCACGCTCGACCCCTTCGTGGGCCTGTCCGCCGCCGCAGCCGTCACCCACCGGCTGCGGCTGGGCACCGGGATCACGCTGGTCGCGCAGCACGATCCGATCGTGCTGGCCAAACAGGTCGCGAGCCTGGACTTCCTCTCCGGCGGCCGGTTCACCCTCGGCGTCGGCTTCGGCTGGAACGTCGAGGAGGCCGCCGACCACGGGGTCGACTGGCCGCGCCGCCGGGAACTGGTGCGGGAGCGGATGGCCCTCATGCACGCCCTGTGGGCGCCGGAACCGACCGCGTACGAGGGCGGGTCCTGCCGGGTCGCGGCCAGCCACGCCTGGCCCAAGCCCGCGTCGGGCGGGCGGCCCCGCATCCTGTGCGGCGGCGCCGGGGGCCCCGCGCTGTTCGCGCACATCGCCGAGTACGCCGACGGCTGGATGCCGATCGGCGGGGGCGGGCTGGCGGAGAGCGTGCCGCGGCTGCGCCGGGTGTGGGAGGACGCCGGCCGGGACGCCAAGGCGCTCCAGGTCGTGCCGTACGCCGTGCGCCCCAGTCCGGGCAAGCTGGCGTACTACCGGGACCAGGGTCTGGAGGAGGTCGTGCTGCAACTGCCGTCCGCGGGAACGGCGGACGTGCTGCGCACGCTCGACGACTACGCGCAGTACACCTGACCTCGGCCGGCGCTCAGGTGCCGGGGTAGCGCTCCAGCCACGCCGCGGACGCGCCGCCGGGACCGTGCAGCGCGGGGCCCTGCGTCATCTCCATGGCGAAGTCGTCGGCGAGCTGGAGGACGGTGCCCCGGCCCTCCAGTTCCGCGGTCCAGGCCGGGGGCAGGGCGGTCTCGCCGTGCTGCACGCCCAGCAGGTTGCCGCAGATCGAACCGGTGGAGTCGCTGTCCCCGGAGTGGTTGACCGCCAGCAGCAGTCCGTGCCGGACGTCCTCGGCGACCAGGGCGCAGTAGACGCCGACGGCGAGTGCCTCCTCGGCGGTCCGGCCCGCGCCCAGGGACTCCACCCGCTCCGCGCCGGGCAGCCCCTGGCGTACGGCGCCGAGGGCGGCCTGCAGTGCCACGGAGGTCTCCTCGTGCCCGGGGCGCGCCGCGATCAGGGCCAGCGTGTGCTGCACGGCGCCGTCCAGGGCCTCGCCGCGGGCCAGGCCGTGGACGATGACGGCGAACGCCCCGGCGGCCAGGACGCCGGTGGGATGACCGTGCGTCTGCGCGGCGCACTCGACGGCGAGCTGGAACACCAGTTGCGGCTCCCAGCCGACCAGCAGCCCGAAGGGCGCGGACCGTACGACCGCGCCGCAGCCCTTGGCGTCCGGGTTCTTGGGGTCGTCGAGGGTGCCCATCCGCTCGTCGCCGAGCCCGGTCAGGCAGGCCTTCCCGGGGCCGCGGCGCGCGTACAGCCACTCCTCGCGGGCCAGCCAGCCGGCGTCCTTGCGGCGCTCGTCGGGCCCCCAGTCGTTCTGGGTGGCCGCCCAGCGCAGGTGGGCCCGGTGCACGTCGGTGGGCGGGTGCCAGGCCCCGGCGTCGCGGCGCACCTGGGCGCGTATCAGGCCCTCGGCGGTGAACAGCGTCATCTGGGTGCCGTCGGTGACGGCCCCCCGCCGCCCGTACGCCGGGACGTAGTCGGTGACCCCGTCCTTCCCGTGCGCCTGCCGCAGGGCGGCCAGGGAGTCGGACTCGACGCCGGCGCCGAGGGCGTCGCCGATCGCACCACCGAGCAGACAACCGCGTACCCGGCTGCGGAAGTCCTGCTGCTCGGCACGCCCCCATATGGCCCCGACCATGTCCGACGCCTCTCTGCTCGACCCGACCAAGCACTGTAATCGACCCAGATCGGTCGGCTTCCGGTCACGACCGGAATGTGGTCGGTCACGCATCGGCGAAGGCCCCCGCTGCCGTGGCAACGGGGGCCTTCGCCGATGCGTGACCGACCACATTCCGG
>NZ_JARAVO010000260.1:0-12926 GCF_033792805.1 Streptomyces sp. PA03-1a | reverse complement strand
GGGGGCGGGGTCGTCGGGGCAGACGTCGGCACCGTTGAGGGCGCGGTCGATGTCGAGGGCGGTGGCGAGGCGGGCGGGGCCCTGGGCTAGGTCGTGGGGGCGTCGTGAGGTGACCCGGCGCCCGCGGGCGAGTTCGGCACCCTCGATGACGTCGCCGCCGCGGTGTGCGCTGTCCCTGGACTACGTGTCTTGGGGGTGCCGGTGAGTGCGCCAGAGACGTCTGAGGGCTTCGAGTTCGGTTCGGGGGAAGTGCTCACCCCACTTGCCCCGGTAGCCACTCTCGCCGTAGGTCTGTGCGACCTCCTCGAAGCAGAGGATCACGGCGCGGGCGAGCTGGTGGATGCCGAGCTGACTCGACCAGATCTCGGTTCCCTTGTTGTCGTGGTCGCTGCCGTCGCGCAGTTCGAGCACGCGGACCCACGTGTCCTTGCCTTCGCGGTAGAAGATCCACCGGTAGGCGGTCGGCTCGGCCTCGAACTGGGCACGGGTCTCTGTCTCACCGGCGACGAGCCGGGCCACGCCAGTCAGGAGTTCCTCGGGCGCATTGCTGATGTAGGACGCGGTGAGCTCGACTTTCGTCTGGTGATCTTCAAGGGTGCAGTCGGCCCACCCGGATCCCGCCAGCGTCCAGGTGAGGCGCATGCCGGATGTCACGACTGCTCCCCGGTGAGGAAGTTCCGGACGTCGGCCGCCAGGGAAGTCATCTGCTCGCCGGCCTCGAGCCAGGTGGTCACCGAGGCGCCCCAGCCGCCAGCGGCCTGTGGCCACGGCCGCAAGGCCCAGGTCAGCCCGACGTAGCCGCCGGATCGGAAGACGGCCGACACCGTCAGGTCTCGGTCGGTGGTCTGCCAGCTCCGTTCGCCGTCCCAAGTCACTCGGCCGGCAAGGAACGCGCCAGGCGCCACGCTGGCGAGCGGTGACACATCTTCGGGCCCAACTCCGCGCCGACCCATCGGCGAACCGCGAGCGAGGCGCACAGCGGCTCAGGCTCCGGCGGACGGCTTGGCTCTCGGGCTCAGTCGGTACGCCGAGACCGTTGGATCCCCCGCGAGGTAGAAGCGGTGCTGCCAGTCGTGGGCTTTGCTCACGCCTACCCGAGGACCAACCCGGATGAGTGCGGCGGGTACCGGCTCGCCCTCGGACAGCGCGACCGTGGCGCCTGTCAGTAGGTCTGTGCCGTTGTGCTCTGCCGTGATGCCGAGCGCCTGGCAGAAGTTCCCCGGGCCTCGCGCGAGACGTGGACTCTCGACCTTGCCCCCTCGCCGCTCGCGGGCCAGGTCTTCCCCTGCGATGACCCTGCCTGCCCGGATGAGGACGGCTGTAGCGATGCCGTCTGCCCCGGTGACGACGTTGGCGCACCAGTGGAGTCCGTGAGACCGGTAGACGTACAGGTGTCCCGCACGTCCGAACATGACGGCATTTCGGGGTGTCCTGCCTCTGTAGGCGTGGGAGGCAGGGTCGGCCGAACCGGAGTACGCCTCGGTCTCCGTGATGGTGATGCTCACGGTTCCCTCGGGGGTCTCGTGGGTGAAGATGGCACCGAGCAGCTTGGGGGCGACTTCTTCAGCGGGGTGAGCAAGATCCATGACGTTCATGCTGACCGCCTTGACATGCCGTAGGTGAAGTAGACGTACGCGTGCCCTGGGGGGCCGAACATGACCGCGTTGCGGTCGGTGCGCCCGCGGTAGGCGTGGGAGCCCGGGTCGACGGGGCCGGCGTAGGCCCCGACCTCGGTCAGCCGGAGCGCCACGGGGCCATCGTCCGTCCTGCGTACGAGGGTCCGCCCCAGGAGGTCGGGGGCCACCTCCAGCACCGGCCGGTCGAAGAAGGACCTGGGGAGCGGGGTGCTTTCAGGAGGGGGGATCATGCGGTACGAGAGTAATGGAACCGTTCGGGGTGGGGCCGCGTTCGTAATGACCGAGGCAACCGCCAGTCAAGGGAGAGGGACATCGTGGGCTTCAAGAAGCTGCTTGCGAGCTTGGGCGCCGGTGGCGCGTCGGTCGAGACGGTGCTCAACGAGCCGAACGTCGTCCCGGGCGGGGTCGTCCAGGGCGAGGTGCGGATCCAGGGCGGCTCGGTGCCGCAGCGGATCGAGGGACTGTCGGTGGGCCTGCAGGCCCGCGTCGAGGTCGAGGGCCAGGACGCGGAGTACAAGCAGGACGTCGAGTTCCACCGGCAGCAGCTGGGCGGGGCGTTCGAGGTGCAGCCGGGTGCGGTGCACGTGGTGCCGTTCGGGCTGGAGATCCCGTGGGAGACCCCGATCACGACCTTCCTGGGGCGTCACCTGACCGGGATGAACGTCGGGGTGACGACGGAGCTGGCGATCGCCCGTGCGGTGGACTCCGGTGACCTCGACCCGATCAACGTGCACCCGGTGCCGGCGCAGCAGGCGATCCTCGACGCGTTCGGCCAGCTGGGCTTCGGCTTCAAGAACGCGGACCTGGAGCGCGGCCACATCCGCGGCACGCGGCAGCGGCTGCCGTTCTACCAGGAGATCGAGTTCTTCGCGCCGCAGCAGTACCGCGGGCTGAACCAGGTGGAGCTGAGCTTCGTCGCCGACGGCCACGAGATGGACGTCATCCTGGAGATGGACAAGAAGCCGGGCCTGTTCAGCGAGGGCAGCGACGCCTTCCGCTCCTTCACCGTGGACCTGAACAACTTCCACGCGACCGACTGGGCGGGTTACCTCAACCAGTGGCTGGCCGAGGTCGGCGGGAAGCGCAACTGGTTCTAGGATCGGCGGGCGGAAGCGCGTTTCGCGATCAGCAGGAGGTACCGAGGTGACCGAGCAGAAGCGGCGGCCGCTCCCCCACGATTTCCATCCCCAGGTGCCGTCGTTCACGGTGGTGAGCGACGACATCGAGCCGGGCGGCACGCTGAAGGACTCCCAGGTCTACGCCAAGGGCAACGTCTCGCCACACCTGCGGTGGGAGGGGTTCCCCGAGGGGACCGGGAGCTTCGCCGTCACGTGCTACGACCCCGACGCGCCCACGGGCAGCGGTTTCTGGCACTGGGTGCTCTTCGACATCCCGGTGTCGGTGACGGAGCTGCCCGCGGGTGCCGGCAGTGACGGCTTCAAGGGGCTGCCCGAGGGTGCGGTGCACGTGCGCAACGACTACGGGAGCAAGGACTTCGGCGGCGCCGCGCCGCCGCCCGGGGACGGACCGCACCGTTACGTGTTCACCGTATACGCGGTGGACCAGGAGAAGCTGGGGCCGGACGGGGACGTGTCTCCCGCCGTCGTCGGCTTCAACCTGCGGTTCCACGCGATCGCGCGCGCCAACCTGATCGGCGAGTACGAGAACCCGCAGTAGTCGTGGCGCCCCCGGCCGAGGGCCGGGGGTCCCAAATTCCGTTGCGCCCCGGCGCTCCCGCATCGCACTGTGGTGTCTGCCTGGTGACCTGACCGTCACCGGGGGTCGGCACCGCAGTGGCGGGGGCGGCGGGGCGTTGCGCTGTGCGGCTCTCGCCGCGCGACCTGCCTGCCGTCCGCCGGAGCCCGGTCATGCGCCCGGGCGTCCACGCCGATCGCCGCGCTCCGGGCGCCCCGGACCCCACGGGGGCGGGCGCCCGGAGTGGCCGGCGGCCGGGGCCGCCGTTTCGTTCCCCGTTTCCTCCTGTTCGCTTTCACGTGCGGAAATTGCGTTGTCCGCGCGGGTATAGCCCGGTCACAGTGGAGCCACCTCGCCGCGGGGCGGGGATGGACCCGAGGGGTGGGCGACGTGCGTGAGACGCTGGTGCTGAACGCGAGCTTCGAGCCGCTGTCGACCGTGTCGCTGCGGCGTGCGGTGGTGCTGGTCATGCAGGACAAGGCCGTGGTCGAGCAGGCTCATCCCGGGCTGCGGATCCGCGCGGCGGCGGTGGAGGTACCCGTACCGCAGGTGATCAGGCTCTGCAGGTACGTGAGGGTGCCCTTCCGACAACGGGCGGCGTGGTCGCGGCGGGGTGTGCTGGTCAGGGACCGGCACCGGTGCGCGTACTGCGGCCGGAGGGCGACGACCGTGGACCACGTGCAGCCGCGGTCGCGCGGTGGTGGGGACACCTGGCTGAACACCGTGGCGTCGTGCGCGGAGGACAACCACCGCAAGGCGGACCGTACGCCGGAGCAGGCGGGGATGCGGCTGCTGACCCAGCCGTTCGAGCCGACCCCGGCGGACGCGCTGCTGCTGGCCCTGGGTCTGAAGGACCGTGAGGACGCCCCCGGCTGGCTCGCGCTGCCGGCCTGAGTCCTGAGCCCCGAGGCGGTCGCCCGGCTACTTCAGCAGGAGCTGGGCGATCGCCACGAGGCCCACGACGACGATGACGCCGCGCAGGGCGACGGGCGGCAGGCGGCGGCCGATGCGGGCGCCGAGGACGCCGCCGAGCGCCGCCCCGACGGCGATGAGCGCGACGGCGGTCCAGTCGAAGTCGGCGACGAAGAGGAAGAACGCCGCGGCGACGCCGTTGACGATCAGCGCGAGGACGTTCTTCACGGCGTTGATCCGCTGCCAGGACTCCTCGAGGAGGACGCCCATCAGGGAGAGGTAGATGACTCCCTGGGCGGCGCCGAAGTAGCCGCCGTACATGCTGGCGAGGAGGAGGCCGCCGAGGAGGAGCGGGCCGCCGTGCTCGGGGGCGTGCGTGCCGTTGCCGGCCCGGCGGGCCTGGAGCACGCGGGAGAGCCGGGGCTGGACGACGACGAGGACGAGGGCCACCGCGATCAGGATGGGCACGATGGTGTCGAAGGCCTGGGAGGGCAGCGCCAGCAGCAGGACGGCCCCGGTGAGTCCGCCGACGAGGGCGGCGGCGCCGAGCCGCAGCAGGCGGTCGCGCTGTCCGGCGAGTTCGCGCCGGTAGCCGATGGCACCGCTGAGGGAACCGGGGACGAGGCCGAGGGTGTTGGACACGTTGGCGGTGACGGGCGGCAGGCCGACGGCGAGCAGGACGGGGAAGGTGATGAGCGTGCCGGAGCCGACGACGGTGTTGATGGTGCCGGCCCCGATTCCGGCCGCGAACACGGCCAGGGCTTCCCAGTAGGTCATAGGCGTCTCCATGGTCGGTGCGGCTCCCCTCCCCCCGACGGGACCGGGGGGAGCCGGAGCGCACGGATCATGTCATACGCGTTCGCGGCGGCGGCCGCACTGCTCAGTCCTTGTCGAGCCGGGGGGTCTCGCGACGGGTGCCGCCCTCGCCGTTGCCCGGGCCGCTGCCGGGGGCGCCGGGGAGGTTGACGATGCCGCCGAGGCCCTTGAGGGCGTCGTTGAGTTCGCTGGGGATGATCCAGAGCTTGTTGGACTCGCCCTCGGCGATCTTGGGGAGCATCTGCAGGTACTGGTAGGCGAGGAGCTTCTGGTCGGGGTCGCCCTCGTGGATGGACTCGAAGACCGTGCGGATGGCCTGGGCCTCGCCCTCGGCCTTGAGGGCGGCGGCCTTGGCCTCGCCCTCGGCGCGCAGGATCGCGGACTGCTTCTCGCCCTCGGCGGTGAGGATCTGGGACTGCCGGATGCCCTCGGCGGTGAGGATGGCGGCGCGCTTGTCGCGGTCGGCGCGCATCTGCTTCTCCATCGAGTCCTGGATGGAGGTGGGCGGCTCGATGGCCTTGAGTTCGACGCGGTTGACGCGGATGCCCCACTTGCCGGTGGCCTCGTCGAGGACGCCGCGCAGTGCAGCGTTGATCTCCTCGCGGGAGGTCAGGGTCCGCTCCAGGTCCATGCCGCCGATGATGTTGCGGAGCGTGGTGACGGTGAGCTGCTCGATCGCCTGGATGTAGCTGGCGACCTCGTAGGTGGCCGCCCGCGCGTCGGTGACCTGGTAGTAGATGACCGTGTCGATGTTGACGACCAGGTTGTCCTGGGTGATCACCGGCTGCGGCGGGAACGGCACGACCTGCTCGCGCAGGTCGATGCGGTTGCGGATGGTGTCGATGAACGGCACCACGATGTTGAGGCCCGCGCTCAGGGTCCTGGTGTAGCGACCGAAGCGTTCGACGATCGCCGCGCTGGCCTGCGGGATGACCTGGACCGTCTTGATGAGCGCGATGAAGACGAGCACCACCAGGATGATCAGGACGATGATGATCGGCTGCACGTCCACTCCCACGCCGATTGCCTGTGGCTACCTGTACGAAGACATGATCAAGTCTGGCAGACCCCGCGGGGAGGCGGGCCGGGTTCGGCGAATTCCCGTGCCGTCTCGGGGTGCGGGGGCGGGCAGGATCACATCACGACGGCCGTCGCGCCCTCGATCTCGACGACGTCCACGCTCTCACCGGGCTCGAAGGCCCGTCCCGTCTCGAGGGAACGGGCCGACCAGACCTCCCCGTTGAGCTTGATCCGGCCGCCGTGCCCGTCGACCCGTTCCAGGACGACGGCCTGGCGGCCCTTGAGCGCGTCGATGCCGCTGCGCAGCTCCGGGCGTTGCGAGCGGCTCCGGTTGGCCAGCGGGCGTACGACGGCGATGCCCGCGACCGAGACGATGACGAAGATCAGTACCTGCGGAGTGATACCCAGGCCGAGGCCTGCCGCGATCGCGGCGGCGACGGCTCCGACCGCGAACATCCCGAACTCGGGCATCGCGGTCACCACGAGCGGAATACCCAGCCCCACGGCGGCGATCAGCCACCACAACCAGTCGTCCACAGGCCCATCGTAGGGGTCCGCAGTGGATCTGTGACAGGGTGCGACGGCTCTCCCAAAGGCTTTCGGCGCGGGGCTTCGTGCGCGGGGGGCCTCAGGGGGTCACTTCAGGGGCAGCCCGTTGGCCGTCCAGCGGTCGCCGCGGCGCTCGACGACGAGCGGGAGGCCGAAGCACAGGGAGAGGTTGCGGGAGCTGAGTTCGGTCTCCATGGGACCGGCGGCGACGACCTTGCCCTGACGGATCATCAGGACGTGGGTGAAGCCCGGGGCGATCTCCTCGACGTGGTGGGTGACCATGACCATGGAGGGCGCGATCGGGTCGCGGGCGAGCCGGCCGAGACGGCGGACGAGGTCCTCGCGGCCGCCGAGGTCGAGGCCGGCGGCGGGCTCGTCGAGCAGCAGGAGCTCGGGGTCGGTCATCATGGCGCGCGCGATGAGGGTGCGCTTGCGCTCGCCCTCGGAGAGGGTGCCGAACTTGCGGTCGAGGTAGTCGCTCATGCCGAGCCGGTCCAGGAAGGCGCGGGCGCGGTCCTCGTCGACCTGCTCGTAGCTCTCCTGCCAGTGCGCGGTCATGCCGTACGCGGCGGTGAGCACGGTCTCCAGGACGGTCTGCCTGCGCGGCAGCTTCTCGGCCAGGGCGACGCCCGCGATGCCGATGCGGGGGCGCAGTTCGAAGACGTCGACGCCGCCCATCTTCTCGCCGAGGATCTGGACGGTGCCGGAGGTCGGGAAGAGGTAGCTGGAGGCGATGTTCAGCAGGGTCGTCTTGCCGGCGCCGTTGGGACCGAGGATGACCCAGCGCTCGCCCTCGGCGACCGACCAGGAGACCTGGTCCACCAGAGCCCGGCCGTCTCGGACCACGGATACGTCCACCAGCTCCAGAACATCGCTCATGAGCGTGTTGTCTCCCACTTCCCGATCGCATGTCTGCCGTTGCGAGCACCTGTAGGCGCCGCCCCCAGGAAATCTACGCCACGCCCGGGCCGCCCCAGTCCTTAGGCTGGGGGGATGCTCGACGAACCTCGCTCAGGACGGCTGGCGGCTTGGGGAAATGCCCTGATTGCCGGACTTGCCGCGCCGGATGACGCCGCTCAGGAAGTGATCGCCGACGATTCGGTCCACCGGATCTCGGGCCTCCCCGGGGAGGCCGGCCCGGTGGGGCTGACGCTGGGGCTGGGGCGGCTGCGCGCGCTCGGCGTGTCCGGGCTGCGGATAGCGCTCCCGGTGCCCGGGCACCCGCTCGGGCTCAGCGGGCCGCCGGAGTTCAACGCGCGGGCGCTGGCGGCGGGCGAAGCGGTCATCACCGTCGGCGGACCGGCCATCGGCCTGGTGCCGGAGGTCACGGAGGCGGGCCCGCAGGGCGACGTGCACGTGTCGGTCGAGTGGCAGTGCCTGCAGGTGCGGGACGCTCCGCCGGCGGACGTGCCCTCGCTGGGCGAGGCGGAACGGGAGCTCGCGGAGGCGCTGCGGGACGCCACGGAGGCGCTGGCGCGGCTGGACGTGGCCGGCGCGGGCCCGGCGGCACAGGCGGCTCTGGAGGCGTACCGGGCGCGGGCGGCGCGCGGCCGCGAGGTGCTCGCGCCGGGGTATCCGCCGCGGGCGGTACGGGTGCTGGAACTGGCCCAGCGGGTGGGCACGCTGGTCGGGATCGCGACCGGGGCCCGGTCCGGGCACGGGGCGGCCGTCAGCGCCTCGGAGATCGCCGCCCGCGCGGAGCTGCTGCGGCCGGTGGAGCGTACGGCGCGGCGGGCGCAGGTGGCGGCGTACAACGCGTACGTCGAGGAGGCCGAGCGGCGCCGGGGCTGAGGCCGGCCGGGAACGGTGGAAGGCCCCGCGGACGACGCTGTCCGCGGGGCCTTCAGGGCACGTCAGTGGTTGAAGCAGACGTTGCCGATCGCGGGGTTCAGGATGCCGACCGCGTCGATGGTGTTGCCGCAGAGGTTGATCGGGATGTTCACCGGAACCTGGATCACGTTGCCGGAGAGCACACCGGGCGAGCCGGCGGCCACGGCACCCGCGTGGGATTCGGCGAGCGCGGTACCGGCCGAACCGGCGGCGGCCGCACCGGCGGCGGCGATGATCAGGGCGGCCTTCTTGGCGCTGTTCATGAAACTGTTCCTCCTGTGATGGCACGGCCCGGTTCGAGGAGCCGCACTGTGAGGAACGCGGAGCCCGGGGCGTTGACACGGGGAGGGCACCGGAAACCTCCGTACGGCGGAATCTGCGTGTCGCACCGGCGTGTGCGCGCGGCGTACGCGCGGACGCCGTGAGCCGCACCAACGGACCGGCCCCGGGGCGGCGGAGCGCTCCGGGGCCGGTGGTCACGGCCGTGCCGTGGGGTTGACGTCCTGGGTCAGCGGTTGACGCAGACGTTCCCGATGGCCGGGTTGAGCAGACCGATGACGCTGATGGTGTTGCCGCAGACGTTCACCGGAACGTGCACCGGCACCTGGATCACGTTGCCGGAGACCACGCCGGGGCTGTTCTTCGCGCCACCGTGGGCCTGGGCGCCACCGCTGTGGGCGGAGGCGGCACCCGCGCCGACCATGGCGAGGCTCCCGGCGACCATGGCAACGGCGGCGGCCTTGTGCAGGTTCTTCACGTTCTTGACCCTCCTTGCATGGGTGCCGCGGCAGGCGCCGCAGCACGCCATGGAGAACGGCCCACGCCCGGCCAGGTTGCGCCATCCGGGGGACATACACCCGACGGTATGAATCTCACTCCGGATGGCGACGATCCGCTTGTCCTACCGCTACGTGCCCCGGCTTCCGTGGCGTCGGACGCCCCTCGGGTGCGCCGGATCAGCCGCCGATCCCGTGCCGCACCGCCCACAGGGCGGCCTGGGTGCGGTCGGAGAGGTCCAGCTTCATCAGGATGTTCGACACGTGGGTCTTGACGGTCTTCTCCGACAGCACCAGGGCGCGGGCGATCTCCCGGTTGGAGCGGCCCTCCGCGATCAACGACAGCACCTCGCGCTCCCGGTCGGTGAGGGTGCCCCCGCGGCCCTGACCGGGACCGGTGTCCTCCTGGGAGAGCAGGGCGTCGGCGACCTCCGACTGCAGCAGCACGTGGCCGGCGTGGACCGAGCGGATGGCGCCGGCCAGCGCGTCCGGGTCCACGTCCTTGTAGACGTAGCCGGCCGCGCCCGCGCGCAGCGCCGGGACGACGGTGCGCTGCTCGGTGAAGCTGGTGACGACCAGGACGCGGGCCTTGCTGCCGCTGTCGCGCAGCAGGCGCAGGGCCTCGATGCCGTCCACGCCCGGCATCCGGACGTCCATCAGGATCACGTCGGGCGCGAGTTCCCCGGCGCGCTGCACGCCCTCCTCGCCGTCCCCGGCCTCGCCCACCACCTCGATGTCGGGCTGCACCTCCAGGAAGGTCCGCAGGCCGCGCCGGACCACCTGGTGGTCGTCGACCAGCAGGACGCGAATGGGGCCGTCAGCCACCGGGCACCTCCATCTCGATCACGGTGCCCCTGCCGGGCGCCGAGTCCACCGTCAGTCCGCCGCCCACCCCGTCGGCCCGGTCCCGCATGGAGACCAGGCCCAGGTGGCGGCCGGCCCGGCGCACCGCGGACGGGTCGAAGCCCCGCCCGTCGTCCCGCACCGTGAGCACCGCTCCCCTGCCCCGGCCCTCCAGTCGCACGGTCACCGAGGCGGCGTCCGCGTGGCGCAGCGCGTTGTGCAGGGCCTCCTGGGCGACCCGCAGCAGCGCTTCCTCCTGGGCGGCGGGCAGGGCGCGGACCTGGCGGTGGCTGAAGGAGATCCGCGACGAGTGCGCCCGGTCCAGGACGTCGACCTGCGTGCGCAAGGTGGCCAGCAGGCCGTCCTCGTCCAGGGCGGCGGGGCGCAGCTCCACCACGACCGCGCGCAGTTCGTCGGCGGCCTCGGCGGCGAGCGTGGCGACCTGCCGCAACTCCTCGCGGGCGCGCTCCGGGTCGCGGGACACCAGGGCGGAGGCGGCCTGTGCGGTCAGCCGCAGCGAGAACAGCTTCTGCGAGACGGCGTCGTGCAGTTCGTGGGCGATGCGGGCCCGCTCCCCGGCGAGCGTCAGCTCGCGGCTGCGCTCGTACAGGCGGGCGTTGGTGAGGGCGATCGCGGCGTGCGCGGCCAGGGTGCGCAGCAGCTCCTCGTCCTCCTCGGTGAAGCCGCGGCCGTCCTCCGGCGGGCGGGTGGCGCAGCGCTTGTTGGCGAGGAAGAGGGCGCCCAGGATCTCGTCGCCGTCGACCACCGGCATGCCGAGGAAGTCGGACATGTCGGGGTGGGCGGACGGCCAGCCGCCGAAGCGGGGGTCGCCCTTCACGTCCCGCAGGCGCTGCGGGGTGGCCTCGTGGAGCATCGCGGCGAGGATGCCGTGCTGCCGGGGCAGCGGGCCGATCGCCTTCCATTGCTCGTCGCTGACGCCGTCCACGACGAACTGGGCGAAGCCGCCGTGGTCGTCCGGCACGCCCAGCGCCGCGTACTCGGCGTCGAGCAGTTCGCGGGCGGACGAGACGATGGTCTGCAGGACCTCGCGCACTTCCAGGTGCCGGCTCATCGCGAGGACGGCCGCGCTCACCGCCTCGATGCCGCGTCGGGACGATCGGCTGGACATGACCTCACCGTACCGGCGGGTCGCGGCCGGTGGGATCGGCCTGGTGACCGGGCGCCACCGGTCCGTGGACCTAGGGCGAAGTTCCCTGCCCCGGTGCTGCGGGCGGCCGAGGTGGCCGGGACGGGGCCGTTCCTACGGTGGGGGGCAGCCGCCGGGCGACGGACCGGGCGGCCGGTGGGAGGACACGTCATGCCGGTGGCAATCATCACGGGAGCGTCGCGGGGACTGGGACGGGCCCTCGCCGGAGCGCTCGCGGAGCGGGGCTGGGACCTGGTGATCGACGCGCGGTCCGACGAGGCGCTGAAGCGGGCGGAGGGGGAGCTGGCGGGCCGGACGCGGGTGGCCGCGCTGCCGGGCGACGTCACCGACCCGCGGCACCGGGTGGAACTGGTCTCGGCGGCCTGGGATTTCGGCGGGCTCGACCTGCTGGTGAACAACGCGAGCGCACTGGGCGCCGAGCCGCTGCGGCCGTTGTCCGAGCAGCCGCTGGAGGGGTTGCGGGCGGCGCTGGAGACCAATGTGGTGGCCGCGCTGGGCCTCGTGCAGGAGGGGCTGCCGCTGCTGCGCCGGCGGCGAGGGGCGGTGCTCAACATCAGCTCGGACGCCGCCGTCGAGGCGTACCCCACGTGGGGAGGGTACGGCGCGAGCAAGGCGGCGCTTGAGCAGCTGTCGGCGGTGCTGGCGGTGGAGGAGCCGGAGCTGCGGGTGTGGTGGCTGGACCCGGGCGACATGAGGACCGAGCTCTACGCGGCGGCGGTGCCCGACGATCCGGACGCGGACGGGCGCCCGGCCCCCGAGTCGGTGGTGCCGGCCGTGCTCGGGCTGCTCGACACGGGCGCGGCCGGTGGCCGCTACACGGCCCCGGCGCTGCTGGAGGCCGGGCGGTGACCGCGCTGGGCGCGCTGAGGGTGCCGGAGGAGCTGGCGGCGCGGGTCCCGGTGGAGCAGCGTGCCGACGGGGCGTCGGGCCGCGACGGGGTGCGGATGCTGGTGGGCGGGCGGGCCCGGGGCGAGGTCGCGCACCACGCCTTCGGTGACCTGCCGGGGCTGCTGCGGGCCGGGGACGTACTGGTGGTGAACACCTCGCGGACCCTGCCGGCGGCGGTGGACGCGGCGCTCGGGGAGTCCCCGGTGGTGGTGCACTTCTCGGGGCTGCTGGACGACGGGCGCTGGGTGGTGGAGTTGCGCACGCCCGACGGACGGGGCACGACCCGGCCGCGGACGGGCGGCCCGGCGGGGGTGGCGGTGGCGCTGCCCGAGGGTGAGCGGCTGATGCTGCAGGAGCCGCTGAGCCCCTGCGGGGAGCGGCTGTGGGTGGCGCGGGCGTCGGTGGCGGACGCGATGGCGTTCCTGCACCGGCAGGGGCGGCCGATCCGGTACGCGTACACCCGGCGGGACCAGCCGCTGGCGGCGTACCAGACGGTGTTCTCGGTCCCGTCGGCCGACGGCCTCGGCTCGGCGGAGATGCCGAGCGCGGCGCGCCCCTTCACGGCCGGGCTGGTCACGGCGCTGGTGAGCCGGGGCGTGCAGATCGCTCCGGTGGTGCTGCACACCGGGGTGTCCTCGGGCGAGGCGCACGAGCCGCCCTACCCGGAGCGCTTCTCGGTGCCGGAGAGCACCGCCTGGCTGGTGAACGCCGCCCGGGCGGGCGGCGGCCGGGTGGTGGCGGTGGGCACCACCGCGGTGCGCGCCCTGGAGACGGCGGCCGACGGCCTCGGCT
>NZ_JARAVO010000025.1:0-55964 GCF_033792805.1 Streptomyces sp. PA03-1a | reverse complement strand
TACGACCACCCCGCCCCCGGCAGCGGACTGGGCCTGAGCATCGTGGCCGCGATCGCCGCGGCGCACGCGGGGTCGGTGCGGGTGGAGGCCTCGGAGTCGGGTGCGTGGTTCCGGGTGCGGTTGCCGACGCTCACTGGCGCATGATCGCGGCGACCGCGACGGCCGTCCTGAGGACCTGGAGGTCGCGCGGGCCGTCGAGGCGCCGGCCGGTCAGCTCCTCGACCCGGTGCAGTCGGCGGTCGAAGAACTTGCGGCGCAGCGTGAGCAGCTCGCACGCCAGGTCCGGGTCGCCGTCGGCGGAGATCACCGCGCTCAGCGTCTCCCGCAGCACCTGGTCGTCCAGCACCGGCTGCACCATGCCGACCAGCCGCTGGGCGATGTCGGGCGTCTGCGCTGCCGCGTACTCCACCAGGACGTCGTCCAGCTCGTAGACGCCGGGTCCAAAGCCCAGCGCGTCCACCACCGCGCAGATGTCGTCCACCAGCAGCTGACCCGCCGTCACCTCGTTGTAGGGCTTCCAGTGCACCGCGAGCCGGGCCGTCCCGGCGAGGTCGCGGTGGATGCGGTCCGCCAGGTCGACGGACTCCTGGTGGCGTGGCGCGGGGGTGAGCACGTACAGCCCGCGCGCCGAGGGCAGCACGGCCGTCTCGGGGCCGCCGTGGCCGCGGGCCACCGCCTCGACGTCGCCGAGGGGGAGGCCGGGCGCGCGCAGCGCCATCACGGCGTAGGCGGGCGGGGCGTAGGACGGCCCGGGCCGCGGTGGCTCCGGGACCGAGGCGGGGGCCTCCCGCCCGGACTGGGCGAAGTAGCCCCGGTTCAGCTCCCGGGCCACACGGCGCCCCGCGTCCGTCAGGCGCCGGGCGAACTCGCCGCGCGAGCCGTCGGCCCCGGCCGCAGCGTGCCCGCCGGAGACCAGGATGTACTCCGTCGTCTCCTGGACGGCGACCCGCAGCGCGCTCACCGGCTCGCCCCGAGCGGCCCAGGCGACCCCCTCGCCGCGGATCCGCGCGGCGGTCTGCTCGCTCCACTCTCCCGAGCCGGAGACGACTTCTATCAGGGCGGCGAACAGCTCCCGCCGCAGCGAGGGCTCGCCTCCGCCGGAGTCGGTGAATCCCAGGTCAAGACAGGAATCCAGGCCCGTGGACACCGGTGCGTGGGTGGTCATGCGCGCAAGCCAAGCACCGGAGCATCAAAGTCACATCAAAGCGGGATCAGAGTCCGCGCTGGGGATCGCCCGCTCTCACGACGGTCAGGGGATCGCCTGCTCGGTCCAGATGCACTTGCCGCCGGGGACGTAGCGGGTGCCCCAGCGCTGACACAGCGCGGCGACCAGCTGCAGCCCGCGGCCGCCCTCGTCGGTGTCGCCGGCGTGCCGGATCCGGGGGGTGCTGAGACTGCCGTCCGAGACCTCGCAGACGAGGGTGCGGCTGCGGATCAGCCGCAGGCCGATGGGGCCCCGGGCGTGCCGGACCACGTTGCCGACCAGTTCGCTGGCGATCAGCTCGGTCGTCATGACCAGTTCGCCCAGTCCCCAGGCGTCCAGCCGGCGGCGGATGTGCTCGCGTGCCTGGCCCGCGGCGAGCGGGTCCTCGGGCAGGGACCAGGAGGCGACGTCGCCGGGCGACAGGGCGTGCGTGCGGGCGATGAGGAGGGCCGCGTCGTCCCCGGCGTGCTCCTGGTGGGGGTCGAGGGCGGCGGCGACCTCGTCGCAGAGCCTTCCCAGGCGTTCCACCTCGCCCCGGCGGCCGTCCGCCGGCCGCACGGGCGCCGCGGCCGGTGCGCCGGTGAGGGCCTTCGCCAGCCCGGCCATGCCCGTGTCGATGTCCCGGCGGGAGGATTCGACGAGGCCGTCGCTGTAGAGCACCAGCAGACTGCCCTCGGGGATCTCGAGCTCCACGGTCGCGAACGGCGGCGTGGCGGCGCCCAGTGGTGGGTCCGGCGAGTGCCCGGCGAAGTGGACGGTGCCGTCGGGCAGCACCAGCGCGGGCGGCGGGTGCCCGGCCCGGGAGAACGCGCAGGTGCGGTTCGTGGGGTCGTACACGGCGTACAGGCAGGTCGCGTAGAAGTCGTCCCCGAGGTCGCTGACCAGCTCGTTGAGGTGCGCGAGCAGCTCGTCGGGGGGCAGTTCGAGACCGGCGAGGGTGTGCACCGCGGTTCGCAGCCGCCCCATGGTCACGGCCTCGGAGATGCCGTGCCCCATCACGTCCCCGATGACCAGTGCGACCCGGTCGGCGGAGAGCGGGATGACGTCGTACCAGTCCCCGCCGACCGTCGTCCCCTCGACGGCGGGCAGGTAGCGTGCCGCGGCGCTGACCGCCGGCAGTTCGGGCAGGACGCGCGGCAGCAGGCCGCGCTGCAGCTCCTGGGCCCGTCCGTGCTCGGCGTCGTACAGCCGGGCCCGCTCCAGGGCCTGGGCGACCAGCCCGCTGAGCGCGGTCAGCAGGGTGCGCTCCTCCTCGCTGAACGGGCGCGGCTCGGAGAAGGAGACGACGCAGGAGCCGACGGCCTTCCCGGAGACGATCAGCGGCAGGAAGGCCCAGGCGTGCTTCTGGGACCACTCCTGGAGGTGGACCCGGGCCGGGTACGCCTCGTGGAACTCCTTGGCGGAGGTGATGTAGCGGGGCACGCGCTCGCGGATGGCGTCGGTGCTGGGGCTGCCCTCGGCGAGCCGGGTCCGGCTGAGCCGCTCCATCAGGCCCGGGGGGTAGCCGACGAAGCCGGCCACGCGCAGCAGGTCGCCCTCCAGCGTCTTGATGATCAGCCCGGTGGCGTCGAACAGCGGCAGCACGCGGTCGGCGACCGCGGCGACGACGTCCTTGACGGTGACGGCCTCGGCGAGCGCGGTGGTCAGCCGGCCGATGTGCGCCGCGCGGTCGGCGGCGGTGCGGGCGGCGTCGGCGCGGGCCTCCTCCGCGAGCCGGTGCTCGGTGACGTCGGTGAGGTAGAGGGTCAGGCCGTCGGGTACGGGCATGACGCGCAGGTGGTAGCGGCGCGTGCCGCCGCCCCACTCGATGTCCGCGCTGACGGTCGCGTCGCCCTCGGCCGCCCGGCGGCAGTGGGCCTCGAGCTCCGAGTCGTGGACGCCGGGCAGGTGCCACAGCACCGCGCCGACCAGGGGCCGCCGCGCCCCCAGCAGCCGCTCGGCCTGGGGGTTGGCGAAGGCGATGCGGCCGTCGTCGTCGACCGCCAGGAAGCCGTCGCTCATGTGACGCAGGGCCCGGCCGGCGGCGTCCATCGCGATCCGGGTCTCCGTGCTGTCCCACAGCACACCGGCGAGCCGGACGGCCTTGCCGTCCGCACCGAGCACGCTGCGGCCGCGGGCCTGCACCCAGCGGAAGGTCCCGTCGGGCCGGCGGACCCGGTACTCCCAGGCGAAGCCGCCGCGGGCCCGGGCGGCCTCCTCGGCGTCGGCGATCACCCAGGGCAGGTCCTCGGGGTGGACCAGCTCCACCCAGGTCTCCAGGCGACCGTCGTACATCTGCGGGGACATCCCGAAGACGGAGCGCGCGGTCTCGTCGAGGTAGGCCTCGCCGGTGCGGACGTTCCACTCCCAGGTGCCGATGCCCACGTCGGACGGGGTCTCCCGGGGCCGGGAACCCGAGCCGCCCTCCGCCAGGCGCCAGCGTTCGCGCGACCCGACGGCCGCCGTACGGCCCAGCCGCTCCGACACCCACGCGGCGATCCCCCGCAGCAGCTCCCACGCGCCGGGAGCCGGCGGTACGGCGTCCGCGGTCACCACCGAGAGCGCGCCGAGCGGGCCCTCGGGGCCGGGGAGCGGTACGGCGGCGAGCCCGGACCCGCCGGGCAGCGGGCCGGGGGTCGTCTCCGTCGTGGGCAGCCACACCGGTTCGCCCCCGGTCGTCGCGCGGCCCGGCGCGGTGGCGTCCTGCGGGGGGAGGAAGAGCCAGGCACGGGTCAGGTTCCTGGGCAGACCGGTGCTGGCGGCCAGGCGCAGGGGCACTCCGCCCCGGGCCGCCTGCCCGCGCAGGTGGACCAGTCCGCCCAAGCCGTTCAGCGCCGCCACGGCCTGCTGCAGTCCCAGTCGCAGCGCCTCGCGCTCGCCCTGGTCGTCGCCCGAGGACCGGAGCAGGCGCAGCCGCTCCGCTCCCGGCTGGTCGAGCGGCGCTTCAGGCTCCTGGGCGGCGGCTTCGTTCGGGATCGTGCCCTCTTCTCGTCGGCTTTCCTCCGAAGGCCAACATAGCGCCGCGCGCGGGCACCGTCAGCGCGAAGCCGTATCGCCGGCCGGCGCCGCCCTCACCAGGTAGCCCGCCCCCCGCACGGTGCGGATGAGCGACTGGTCGGTGTCGCCGAGCTTCCGGCGCAGGTAGTAGATGTAGGTCTCCACGATCCCGGACTCGCCCTGGAAGTCGCAGCTCCACACGGCGTCGAGGATCTGCCCCTTGGACACCACCCGGTCCGGGTTCTCCAGCAGGAAGCGGAGCAGCGCGAACTCGGTCGCCGAGACCTGGACCGGCCGGCCGTGCCGCCACACCTCGTGGGTGTCCGCGTCCAGTTCGACCCAGCCCGCGCGCAGCCGGCGCCCGGCAGGCTCGGGGGCCCGGCCCCGGCGCAGCAGGGCGTTCACGCGGGCCGCGACCTCGTTGATGTCGAAGGGCTTGGTGACGTAGTCGTCGCCGCCCAGGGCCAGGCCCCTGATCTTGTCCTCCACGGCGTCCCGGGCCGTGAGGAAGAGGACGGGCGCGTCGACCCGGGCGGCGCGGAGCCTGCGGCACACCTCGAAGCCGTCGAGGTCGGGCAGTCCGACGTCGAGCAGGATCACGTCGGCGGCGCGATCGGCGGCCGTGCTCACCGCCTCCTCGCCGGTCCCGGCCGTGACCACGTCGAAGCCCAGGAACTGCAGCGCCATCGCGAGCATCGAGGCGATGCTCGCCTCGTCCTCCACGACCAGCACGCGGGGCTGCTGGGCCGAGACGGTCACGTTCATGCCGCGGGTCACTTCCTCCGGGCCGTATTCCGGCCGTTGTCACACAGAAGAGGAACGGATTATGTCATTCAGCTGAACCCGGACAACCCCCGTGACCGAATCGCGACGATCCGCCGCCGGCCTCCCCCGCGGAGCTGCGGATGAGCCCCCGTCAGATGCGGATTCCGGGTGTCCGGACGATGCCTTGACAGGGGTGGGGGGCACCCCCACACTGATGTTGCGTCAACCGCAATCAGTTCCGCCATACGCACCGAGGTGTCATGATGATTCCCGTGTGCCGGCTCGCGGACCTCCCGCGTGGCGAGGCTTTCCGGCTCGAGACCGACCCGCCCGTCGCGGTGTTCCACACCGAGGAGGGCGAGCTCTACGCCGTCGACGACACCTGCACCCACCAGGACGCGTCGCTCGCGGACGGCTGGCTGGAGGGGTGCGAGGTCGAGTGCCCGCTGCACGCCTCGAAGTTCGACCTGCGCACGGGTGCGGTGGACGCGCCCCCGGCCCGGCGGCCCGTGCGGACGCACGAGGTCGTGGTCGAGGACGGCGTGATCCACGTACGGCTGTCGGCGGCCGCCCCCGGCCCGCCCTCGTGCGCGGCCGGCCGGCTCGCCGGGGGAGCCGGATGAGAGCGGTCCTCGTGGTCGGCGCCTCGCTGGCGGGGCTGTCGGCGGCGCGGGCACTGCGCGCCCAGGGGTACGACGGCCGGCTGGTGGTCGTGGGCGACGAACCGCACCGGCCGTACGACCGGCCGCCGCTGTCCAAGGAGTTCCTCGTCGGACAGGCCGACGAGGCGGCCCTGGTCCTGGAGGCGGACGGCGAGGACCTCGGGGCCGAATGGCTGCTGGGCGCCCGGGCCGTGACGCTCGACCCGGGCACGCGGGTCGTCGGGCTCGCGGACGGCAGCGCCGTCACCGCCGACGGAGTCGTCATCGCCACCGGGGCCGCTGCCCGTACCCTGCCCGGCGCGGCGGGCCGGTCCGGTGTGCACACCCTGCGCACCCTGGACGACGCCCGCGCACTGCGGGCCGATCTGGCGCGCGGCGGGCGGCTCGTCGTCATCGGCGGCGGCTTCATCGGGGCCGAGGTCGCCTCGACCGCGTACGCCCTCGGCCTGGACGTCACCGTCGTCGAGGCGGCGCCCACCCCGCTGTCGGGTCCGCTCGGCGAGACGATGGGCGGCGTCGTGTCGGGCCTCCACGCCGACCACGGTGTACGGCTGTTGTGCGGCACGGGGGTGCGCGGGACCGAGGCGGACGGCGAGGGGCGGGTGGTGGCCGTGGTCCTGGCCGACGGCCGCAGGCTGCCCGCGGACACCGTGGTCGTCGGCATCGGGGCGCGCCCGTGCACGGACTGGCTCGCCGGGTGCGGGATCGAGCTCGGCGACGGTGTCCTGTGTGGCGCCGACGGCCGCACGGGCCTGCCGGGCGTCGTCGCCGTCGGCGACTGCGCCGCCTGGTACGACCCGGCCGCCGGCGCGCACCACCGCGTGGAGCACTGGACGGGTGCCCTGGAGCGTCCGGCCACCGCCGTCGCCGCGCTGCTGTCCGGCGGCGCGGGCGGGCAACGGGCCCCCCGCCCGCCGTACTTCTGGTCCGACCAGTACGGCGTGCGCATCCAGTTCGCGGGCCGCGCCGCGGGGGCCGACACCGTCACGGTCGAGGAGGGCGTCGCGGAGGAACGGGACGTCCTCGCGGTCTACCGCAGGGGCGGGGTTCCGGTCGCCGTACTGGGCATGAACCGGCCCCGGTCGTTCACCCGTTGGCGCAAGCAGCTGGCCGTCGTCGCGTCTTGACAGCGCCGGAGCGGCACCACATGCTGCAGTTGCGCAGTGCACACTCCGTTGCTCATTACACAACGTCCCGCAAGGAGTGCCCGTGACCCCGACCGGTCTGCCGGACAGCCTGATCGCCACCCTCCCCGGCTCCTACTACACGGACCCCGGGATCTTCGCCCAGGAGCAGGAGCGCATCTTCGAGACGATGTGGTTCTGCGTGGCTCGCTCCTCCGAGCTCGGCAGGCCGGGCGCCTTCAGGACCGTGGACGTCGGCCGCGAGAGCATCCTGGTCACCCGGTCCCGGGACCACGCGGTGCGCGCCTTCTACAACGTGTGCCGGCACCGCGGCGCCCGGCTGCTCACCGAGGAGGGCGGCGAGGTCAGGCGGGCGTTCCAATGCCCGTACCACGCCTGGACGTACGACCTGGACGGCAGGCTCGTGGCGGCCCCCAACCTCACCAAGATGCCCGACGTCGGCCGTACCGAGTACGGGCTCGTCCCCGTCCACGTCCGCGAATGGCTGGGGTACGTCTGGGTCTGCCTGGCCGAGGACCCGCCCTCCTTCGAGGAGCAGGTGGTCGGCGAGGTGGTCACCCGGCTCGGGGACGTGGAGTCCCTGGAGCGCTACGGCATCGAGGACCTGAGGGTCGGCCGGCGGATCGTGTACGACGTCAGGGCCAACTGGAAGCTCATCGTCGAGAACTTCATGGAGTGCTACCACTGCGCCACGATCCACCCCGAACTGACCGAGGTGCTGCCGGAGTTCGCCGGCGGTTACGCCGCGCAGTACTACGTCGGCCACGGCGCCGAGTTCGGCGCGGACATCGAGGGCTTCACGGTGGACGGCTCGCCGGGACTGGACCGTATACCGGGGGTCTCCGCGGCCCAGGACCGGCGCTACTACGCGATCACCATCAAGCCGCAGGTCTTCGTCAACCTGGTGCCGGACCACGTGATCTTCCACCGCATGTACCCGGTCGCGGCCGACCGCACGGTCGTCGAGTGCGACTGGCTCTACCTGGAGGAGGTCGTCACCGCGGGCAGGGACGTCGGCCGCTCGGTGGAGCTCTTCGACCGGGTCAACCGCCAGGACTTCGAGGCCTGCGAGCGCTGCCAGCCCGCGATGGGATCCCGGCTCTACGCCAAGGGCGGGGTGCTGGTCCCCAGCGAGCACCACATCGCCGGCTTCCACGACTGGGTCCACGAGCGCCTCGGCACGGCTCAGCCCAGGTAGCCCATGCGGTGGCTGATCTCGGCCGCCCCGGCGACCAGCAGCGGCGCGAGCTCGTGCATGCGCTCCTGGGTGAAGCGGTACGAGGGGCCGGAGGCGCTGACGGCGGCGATGACCTCGCCGTCGCGCGAGCGGACGGGGGCGGCCATCGCGTGCAGGCCGATCTCCAGTTCCTCCAGCGTCCAGGCGTACCCGCGCTCCCTGGCCTCGGCGAGGTTCTTCTCCAGCTTCGTCCGCGAGGTGAGGGTGTGCGGGGTCAGTTTCTCCAGGCCCGCGTCCGTGAGGAGTTCCGCGCGCTGCGCGGCGGAGAGGTGGGCGAGCAGGATCTTGCCGCTGGAGGTCGCGTGCAACGGCGTGAGCTGGCCGACCCAGTTGTGCGCGGTCACGGCCGCCGGTCCGCGCACCTGGTACAGGTTGATCGCGAAGTGCTTCTCCATCACGGCGATGTTGACGGTCTCGCCGATCTCCTCGGCGAGCCGTTCGCAGACCGGCCGGCCCTGCTGGGTGATGTCGATGCGGCCGGTCACCGCGCCGGCCAGCCGCACGATGCCGAAGCCGAGCCGGTACTTGCCGCGCTCGCCCGCCTGCTCCACCAGCCCGCGTGCCTCCAGCGCGCCGAGCAGCCGGAACGCCGTCGACTTGTGGACCTCGATCTCGGCGGCGACCTCGCTCACGCCGGCCTCGCCGCGCTGCGCCAGGATCTCCAGCACGCTGATGGCCCGGTCCACGGACTGGACGCCGCCCGGCTGCGCAGCGGTCGTTTCGGTATCTGCACTGAAGTTGCCCACAGCGAAACTATACGCGCGGTAAACAACAGCGTCGGGGTTCCCCGGCGGAGTCCGGACGGGAAACGCGACCGAAACTCCGGTGTCAAGTTGCGCGGCTCGCAACCTGGTGCGCATAGCGGCACCGTACTAGCATGCTGCGCCAGTCGACCTGTCGACCGCGCGATCGAGACGAGCGATTCAAGCGAGACGAGTGAGACGAGGCTGACATGGCTCCCGTGCAGTACGACTTCGTCATCGTCGGTGGGGGCTCCGCCGGTTGCGCCCTCGCGAACCGGCTGTCCGCCGATCCGGCCAACCGTGTCCTGGTGCTGGAGGCCGGCCGCCCCGACTACCCGTGGGACGTCTTCATCCACATGCCGGCGGCGCTCACCTTCCCCATCGGCAGCCGCTTCTACGACTGGGGCTACGAGTCCGAGCCCGAGCCCCACATGGGCGGACGGCGGATCTACCACGCCCGGGGCAAGGTGCTCGGCGGCTCCAGCAGCATCAACGGCATGATCTTCCAGCGCGGCAACCCCATGGACTACGAACGCTGGGCCGAGGGCCCCGGCATGGAGCACTGGGACTACGCCCACTGCCTGCCGTACTTCCAGCGCATGGAGAACTGCCTCGCGGCCGGCCCCGACGACGAGTTCCGCGGCCACGACGGTCCGCTCGTCCTGGAGCGCGGGCCCGCCTCCAGCCCGCTGTTCCCCGCCTTCCTCGAGGCGGTCCAGGAGGCGGGGCATCCGCTCACCGACGACGTCAACGGCTACCGCCAGGAGGGCTTCGCGCCCTTCGACCGCAACGTCCACCGCGGCCGCCGGCTCTCCGCCGCCCGGGCCTACCTCGACCCGGTGCGCAGGCGCCCCAACCTGACGGTGCGGACCCGGACCCTGGTCACCCGGGTGCTCTTCGAGGGCAAGCGCGCCGTGGGCGTGGAGTACGAACGCCGCAGGGGCAGCCGCGAACAGGTGCGCGCCCGCGAGGTCGTCCTCTGCGGCGGGGCCGTCAACTCGCCCCAGCTGCTGCAGCTGTCGGGCGTCGGCAACGCCGGGGAACTGGCCGCGCTCGGCATCGACGTCGTGCACGACCTGCCCGGCGTCGGCGAGAACCTCCAGGACCACCTGGAGGTCTACGTCCAGTACGCCTGCACGCAGCCGGTCTCCATGCAGCCTTACCTGGCCAAGTGGCGCTACCCCTTCATCGGTCTGCAGTGGCTCTTCCGCAAGGGTCCCGCCGCCACCAACCACTTCGAGGCCGGCGGCTTCGCGCGCAGCAACGAGGACGTGGACTACCCCAACCTGATGTTCCACTTCCTGCCCATCGCGGTGCGCTACGACGGCTCGGCCCCGGCCGGCGGCCACGGCTACCAGGTGCACGTGGGGCCGATGTACTCCGACGCCCGCGGCTCGGTGAAGATCAGGAGCAGGGACCCGCGCGAGAAGCCCGCGCTGCGCTTCAACTACCTGTCCACCGAACAGGACCGTCGCGAGTGGGTCGAGGCGGTGCGCGTCGCCCGCGACATCCTCGGCCGGCCCGCGCTCGCCCCCTTCAACGGCGGCGAGGTCTCGCCCGGCCCCGGGGTCGAGACCGACGAGGAGATCCTGGCGTGGGTCGCCAAGGAGGGCGAGACCGCCCTCCACCCGTCCTGCACGTGCCGGCTGGGCACCGACGCGATGGCCGTGGTCGACCCGGCGAGCATGCGGGTGCACGGCGTGGAGGGACTCCGCGTGGTCGACGCCTCCGTGATGCCCTACGTGACCAACGGCAACATCTACGCCCCCGTGATGATGATCGCCGAGAAGGCCGCGGATCTGATCCTCGGCCGTGAACCGCTGCCGCCCTCGAAGGCGCAGTTCTACCGGCACCGCGAGGCCACCGCCAACTGATCGTGTCCGGTGCCGCGTTCACCGGATCAAGATGTGCCGTACACCCCGTGCCACCCCTTGACGGCCGGTGGCCGTTCGGACAGGGTGTTCCACCACAAGCAATTCGATGCGCTATGTGCAACGAAGCGAGGACTCCGCGCGTGGCAGACCTGTACCTGGACGGAGAGTGGCGCGAGGCGGTGGCCGGAGGCCGCCGGGAGATCCGCTGCCCCGCCGACGGAGTGCTCGTCGCGACGGTCTCCGAGGCGACCGGCGCCGACGCGGAGGCCGCGGTCGCCGCCGCCCGCGCCGCCTTCGACCACGGCCCCTGGCCGCGCACCCCGGAGCGCGAACGCGGCGCCCTCCTGCTCCGCACCGCGGGCATCGTCGAACGGGACGCCAAGGAATTCGCCCGCGCCGAATCCCTCGACACCGGCAAGCGGCTCGTGGAGAGCGAGTACGACGTCGCCGACGTCGTCGCCTGCCTGCGCCACTACGGCGGCATCGCGGGGACCTCCGCCGGACGGGTCGTCGACACCGGCCGCGACGACGCCGTCAGCCGTGTCGAGTACGAGCCGGTCGGCGTCTGCGCCCTGATCACCCCCTGGAACTACCCGCTGCTGCAGGCCTCCTGGAAGGTCGCGCCCGCGCTCGTCGCGGGCAACACGTTCGTCCTCAAGCCCAGCGAACTGACCCCCTCCACCTCCGTGCTCCTCATGCGGGCCCTGGAGGAGGCCGGACTCCCGCCCGGAGCCGGAAACCTGGTCCTCGGCGCCGGGCCCGGGGCCGGCGCCCCGCTCGCCGAGCACCCCGGCGTCGACATGGTCTCCTTCACCGGCGGTCTCGAGACCGGCAAGCGGGTCATGGCCGCGGCCGCCGCCACGGTGAAGAGGGTCGCCCTCGAGCTCGGCGGCAAGAACCCCAATGTGGTCTTCGCCGACGCCGACTTCGAGACGGCCGTGGACTTCGCGCTCACGGCCGTCTTCCTGCACTCCGGCCAGGTCTGCTCCGCCGGGGCCCGGCTGATCGTGCAGGACACGGTCCACGACGCCTTCGTCGACGAGGTCGTACGGCGCGCCGGCGCGATCCGCCTGGGCGGCCCCTTCGACCCCGCGGCCGAGACCGGCCCGCTGATCTCCGCCGCCCACCGCGACAAGGTCGAGGCGTACGTCGCCGCCGGGATCGCCGAGGGCGCCGTGCTGCGCCTCGGCGGCGCCCGCCCCACGGACCCGGCGCTCCAGGACGGCTTCTACTACCCGCCGACCGTCCTCGACGACTGCGACCAGGGCATGCGCGTCGTCCACGAGGAGTCCTTCGGACCCGTGCTGACCGTCGAGCGCTTCACCGACGAGGACGACGCCGTCCGCATCGCCAACGACACCGAGTACGGCCTCGCCGGCGCCGTCTGGACGGGGGACGCCGGCCGCGCCCAGCGGGTCGCCCGCCGGCTGCGCCACGGCACCGTGTGGATCAACGACTACCACCCCTACGTACCGCAGGCGGAATGGGGCGGCTTCGGCCACTCGGGCGTGGGCCGGGAGCTGGGACCGACCGGCCTGGACGAGTACCGCGAGCCCAAGCACATCTGGCAGAACATCCGACCCAGGCCGCAGCACTGGTTCCGCGGCTGAACGCCCAGGAGAGGCCGACCGTGACCCCAGCACCGACCGATGTGCCGCAGCGGCGCGGCGCGTCCCACGACGAGGACCAGGACCAGGACCGGAACGCGGTCATCTCCGTGCGGGGGCTGTGGAAGGTGTTCGGGCCGAAGGCCGACAGGGTGCCGGAATCGCAGGAGCTGCGCGGGCTCGGCCGCCGTGAGCTGATGGAGCGCACGGGTTGCACCGCGGCCGTGCGCGACGTCCACTTCGACGTCGCGCCCGGCGAGGTCTTCGTCGTGATGGGCCTGTCCGGCTCCGGCAAGTCGACCCTGGTGCGCTGTCTGACCCGGCTCGTCGAACCCACCGCCGGCCAGGTCGTCCTGGAGGGCGAGGACATCCGCGCCGCCGACGCCAAACGGCTGCGCGAACTGCGCCGCAACAGGTTCTCCATGGTCTTCCAGCACTTCGGCCTGCTGCCGCACCGCAGGGTCGTCGACAACGTCGCGTACGGCCTGGAGATCCGCGGCATGGGCCGGACCGAGCGCGTCAAGCGGGCCCTGGAGGTCGTCGAACTGGTGGGCCTGGCGGGCTACGAGAACTCCTACCCCGACCAGCTCTCCGGCGGCATGCAGCAGCGCGTCGGCCTGGCCCGGGCACTGGCGGGGGACCCCGGCATCCTCTTCTTCGACGAGCCCTTCTCCGCGCTCGACCCGCTGATCCGCCGCGACATGCAGAACGAGGTCATCCGCCTCCACCACGAGGTCGGCAAGACGATGGTGTTCATCACCCACGACCTGTCCGAGGCCCTCAAGCTCGGCGACCGCATCCTGATCATGCGCGACGGCCGGACGGTGCAGTGCGGCACGGGCGACGAACTGGTCGGCGCCCCCGCCGACGACTACGTGCGCGAGTTCGTCAAGGACGTGCCGCGGGCCGACGTGCTGACGCTCCGCTGGATCATGCGCGACCCGCGGCCCGACGACGCCCTCGACGGCCCCGAACTCGGCCCCGGCACGGTCGTCCGCGAGGCGACACGGGCCGTGCTCGCCGCCGAGAAGCCGGTCAGGGTCGTCGAGGACGGACGGCTGCTCGGCGTCGTCGGCGACGAGGAGATCCTCGCCGTCGTCGCGGGCCGGGAAGGCGGGGCGTGATGGCGGTCGCCGCCTCCGGGGCACGCGAACGGCTCGCGCCCGTCCGGCTGCGCCGCCGGGCCGTCGTGGCGGGCATCGTCGTGCTGTGGCTGGTGCTCTTCGCGCTCCTGCGCGGCCGGCAGACGCTCGCCCTCGCGGCGGCCGACCTGACCTCGCTGCACCGCTGGTTCAACGACGTCAACGACACCATCGGCGCGGACCGCAACAGCAACCCGCTCTTCCTCTACTTCTTCAACGAGATCCGGCTGGTCATCGACACCCTGGTGACCTTCGTCCAGACGCTGATCTCGCAGCCGCCCGACGGCCGCCCGGTGCCGCAGATCGGCTGGCTCGGCGTGGTCACGATCGCCGGCTACGTCTCCTGGGCGCTGGGCAACTGGCGCGTGGCGCTGCTGGCCGTCGCGGGCTTCACCTTCTTCGGGCTGCAGGGCCTGTGGCAGGAGAGCATGGACACCCTGGCGCTCACCGTGTCGGCGGTGCTGGTGGCGCTGCTGTTCGGCATCCCGCTGGGCGTGTGGGCCGGGCTGTCGCCGCGGGTGAACCGCGTCCTGACCCCCGTGCTGGACTTCATGCAGACGATGCCGACCTTCGTCTACCTGGCGCCGCTCACCCTCTTCTTCCTCATCGGGCCGGCCTCCGCCACCATCGCCACCCTGATCTACGCGGCGCCGCCCGCCGTCCGCATCACCGCGCACGCCATCCGCTCGGTGCCCGCGACCACGGTGGAGGCGGCGGAGTCGCTCGGTTCGACCAGGGTGCAGACCCTCACCAAGGTGCTGCTGCCGATGTCGCGCCGCACCGTGGTGATGGGCGTCAACCAGAGCATCATGGCGGCCCTGTCCATGGTGACCATCGCGGCCCTCATCGACGCCCCCGGCCTCGGCAAGACCGTCGTCCAGGCCCTGCAGTCGCTCGACGTCGGCACCGCCTTCAACGCCGGCCTCGCCATCGTCGTCATGGCCATCGTCCTGGACCGGGTCACCACCGCGGCCGCCGTCAGGACGGAGCGCGGGCAGGGCTCCGGCGGCCGCCTGCGGCGCTGGCGCGGGCCGCTGCTCGCCGCGGGCGCCGTCGCCGCGGCGGTCGCCGCCTGGCTGTCCCACACCTACGTCTGGGCCGCGGAGTTCCCCGGCGAGGGCGGAGCGGGGCGCTCCCTGGCGAGTGCCGCCGACACCGTGACCACCTGGGCGCAGGAGCACCTGTCCGGGGTCACGGGCGCCGTCCGCGACGTGCTCACCAACGCGCTCCTCAACCCCTTCCAGACCTTGCTCACCGACTCGCCGTGGTGGCTCACCGGCCTCGTGCTGGTGGCCCTGGGAACGGTCCTCGGCGGCCTCGGCGCCGGCGGCACCGCCGCGGTGTGCGTGGGGCTGCTGGTGGGCACCGGGGTGTGGCAGGACGCGATGACCACGCTCGCCTCGACCGTCGTGGCGACGCTGCTGGTGATGCTGCTCGGGGTCACGGTGGGCGTGTGGATGGGCCGCAGCGCGCTCGCCGACCGGATCGTCCGGCCCGGCCTGGACGCGGCGCAGACCATGCCGCCCTTCGTCTACCTCGTTCCGTTCCTCGCGCTGTTCGGCGCGAGCCGCTTCACCGCGATCGTCGCCGCCGTCGTGTACGCCGCGCCCGTGACGGTGAAGATCGTCGCCGACGGCGTCCGGGGCGTACCGGGGACGACCGTGGAGGCCGCGGCGGCGGCCGGGTCCAGTACCTGGCAGCTCGTCACCAAGGTCCAGCTGCCGATGTCGCGCGGCGCCCTGGTGCTCGCGACCAACCAGGGCCTGATCTACGTGCTGTCGATGGTCGTGGTGGGCGGCCTGGTCGGTGCGGGCGCCCTCGGCTACGACGTCGTGGCCGGCTTCTCGCAGGGCGAGCTGTACGGCAAGGGGCTGGCGGCGGGACTCGCCATCGTCTTGCTCGGCGTGATGTTCGACCGGATCACTCAGGCCGCGGCCGGGCGCACCACGAGGGTGCCCGGCGGGCGCTAGGGCAGGAGGCGGTAGACACATGGCAACACACCTGACGGCGGCCGGCCGGTCGGCGCGATGGCGTGCCGGGGCGGCCGGGGCCGCGGCACTGGGGCTCGTCCTCACCGGCTGCGGCGGCGCCAAGGTCGGCGGGTCGGAGGCCGGTTCCGGGGGATCCTCCGGCAAGTGCGGCACCTTCAACCTGGCGGTCAACCCGTGGGTCGGCTACGAGGCGGACGCGGCGGTCGTGGCGTACGTCGCCGAGGAGAAGCTGGGCTGCACGGTCAAGAAGAAGGACCTCAAGGAGGAGATCGCCTGGCAGGGCTTCGGCACCGGCGAGGTCGACGCGATCCTGGAGAACTGGGGCCACGACGACCTGAAGAAGAAGTACGTCGAGCAGCAGAAGACCGCCGTCGAGGCGGGCCCGACCGGGAACAAGGGCGTGATCGGCTGGTACGTGCCGCCGTGGCTGGCGAAGGAGCACCCGGACATCACGGACTGGAAGAACCTCGACAAGTACGCCGACAAGTTCCGCACCTCCGAGTCCGGCGGCAAGGGCCAGCTCCTGGACGGCGACCCGTCGTACGTCACCAACGACGCCGCCCTGGTGAAGAACCTCAAGCTGGACTTCAAGGTGGTGTACGCGGGCAGCGAGACCGCGCTGATCCAGGCCTTCCGGCAGGCCGAGGCCAAGCAGCAGTGGCTGCTGGGCTACTTCTACGAGCCGCAGTGGTTCCTGTCGGAGGTCCCGCTCGCCAAGGTCGAGCTGCCGCCGTACGAGGCCGGCTGCGACGCCGACGCGGAGAAGGTCGCCTGCGACTACCCCGTCTACGACCTGGACAAGATCGTCAGCAAGAAGTTCGCCGGCTCCGGCAGCCCGGCCTACGACCTGGTGAAGAACTTCAGCTGGACGAACGAGGACCAGAACCTCGTCGCCAAGTACATCGCCGTCGACAAGATGAGCCCCGAAGCCGCCGCCGAGAAGTGGGTGAAGGCGAACCCCGGCAAGGTGGACGCCTGGGTCAAGTAACCCTGCGCCGCGCCACCGGGGCGCACCGCGCCGCAACGCGCCGTTCCCGTGCCCGGCGGGCTGTTCCGACAGCCCGCCGGGCACCGTCGTTCCCCGGGCCGTCACCAGGCCCTCCCGGGGCCGCTCCAGGCGCCTGCGGGCGGCCTTCTCCCGCCCCTGGCGGGCCTCTTGACACCCTCTCCGGCGCCCGGCACATTGAGTTGCGCAACCTGAATCATGTTGCGCTGACAGCAACTGGGAGGTTTGGCGATGACGGGACCCAGCGTGGTCATCATCGGAGCGGGTGTCGTGGGGGCGGCGCTGGCCGACGAACTGTCCTCCGCCGGCTGGACCGACGTCACGGTCGTCGACCAGGGGCCGCTCCCCGCCACCGGGGGCTCCTCGTCCCACGCCCCGGGCCTGGTCTTCCAGACCAACCCCTCCAAGACCATGACCGAACTCGCCCGCTACACCGTCGACAAGCTCCGCTCCCTCGACGTCGACGGACAGCCCTGCTTCCTCCAGGTCGGCGGTCTGGAGGTGGCCACCACCCCCGAGCGCCTGGCCGAACTGCACCGGCGGCACGGCTGGGTGACCTCGTGGGGCGTCGAGGCCCGGGTCGTCGGACCCGACGAATGCGCCGCGCTGCACCCGCTGCTGGACCGCTCACGCGTCCTGGGCGGACTGTTCGTCCCCACCGACGGCCTCGCCAAGGCCGTCCTCGCGGTCGAGGCGCAGACCCGGCGTGCCGCCGCGCGCGGCGTCCGCTTCCTCGAACGTCACGAAGTCCTCGCCGTCACCCAGGACGACGGCCGCGTCACCGGGGTCGTCACCGACCGCGGCGGCGAGCTCGCGGCCGACGTCGTCGTCTGCTGCGCCGGCATCTGGGGCCCCCAGGTGGCCCGGATGGCGGGCATGGAGCTTCCGCTCACCCCGCTCGCCCACCAGCTCGCCTGGACCGGCCCGGTCCCCGCCCTGGCGGGCCAGGCCGCCGAGGCCGTCCGCCCGATCCTGCGCCACCAGGACGCCGACCTCTACTACCGCGACCACCACGACCGCATCGGCATCGGCTCCTACGGCCACCGCCCCATGCCGGTCCCCGTCGACGACATCGCCTCGTTCGACGCCGCGGACGGGATGCCGTCCGTCCTGGAGTTCACCGAGGACGACTTCGCCGACGCCTGGACCGAGACCCGGTCCCTGCTGCCCGCCACCCGTGACGCCAAGGTCGAGGAGGGCATCAACGGCCTGTTCTCCTTCACCACCGACGGCATGCCGCTGCTCGGCGAGTCGCCGCAGGTGAAGGGGTTCTGGGTCGCCGAGGCCGTCTGGGTCACGCACTCGGCCGGCGTCGGCCGGGCGATGGCCGAATGGCTGGTGGACGGCCACTGCTCGTCCTTCGACCTCCACGAATGCGACGTCAACCGCTTCGAGCCGCACCAGCTCGCCCCCGACTACGTGCTCGCCCGCGACTGCCGCAACTTCGTCGAGGTCTACGACATCATCCACCCGCTCCAGCCCACGGGCGCCCCGCGCCCGATCCGCACCAGCCCCTTCCACCCCCGCCAGGAGGAGCTCGGGGCCTTCTTCCTGGAGGCGAACGGCTGGGAGCGGCCGCAGTGGTACGAGAGCAACGCCGGCCTGGTGGCGGGCCGTTCCCTCCCCGTCCCGGGCGACTGGGCGGCCCGCTACTGGTCGCCGGTCGTCGGTGCCGAGGCCCAGGTCACCCGGGAGACCGTCGCCCTGTACGACATGACCGCGCTCAAGCGCCTGGAGGTCACCGGACGCGGCGCCGCCGCCTTCCTGCAGCGGCTCACCACCGGCAACGTCGACAAGTCGGTCGGGTCGGTGACCTACACCCTGCTCCTGGACCACGACGGAGGCATCCGCAGCGACATCACGGTGGCCCGGCTCGGCCGCGACCTCTTCCAGGTCGGCGTCAACGGCAACCTGGACCTGGACTGGCTCACCCGGCACCTCCCCGCCGACGGCACCGTGGCGGTCCGCGACATCACCGCGGGCACCTGCTGCATCGGCCTGTGGGGGCCGCTCGCCCGGGAGGTCCTGCAGCCGCTCGCCGACGCCGACTTCTCCGACGCCGGACTGAAGTACTTCCGCGCCAAACGGGCGCACGTGGGGGCCGTGCCCGTCACGGCGATGCGGCTGTCCTACGTCGGCGAACTGGGCTGGGAGCTGTACACCACGGCGGACCTGGGCCTGAAGCTCTGGGACACCCTGCTGGCCGCCGCCCGGCCGCTGGGCGGCATCCCCGCCGGGCGCGGGGCCTTCAACAGCCTGCGTCTGGAGAAGGGCTACCGCTCCTTCGGCACCGACATGACCTTCGAGCACGACCCGTACGAGGCCGGCCTCGCCTTCGCCGTCAGGGAGGACAAGGACGACTTCACCGGCAAGGCCGCGCTCGCCCGGCGCCGGGACCAGGTGCGGCGCAGGCTCACCTGCCTGACCGTCGACGACCCGGGCGCCGTGGTGATGGGCAAGGAGCCGGTGTACGACGGCGACCGGCCCGTCGGGTACGTCACCAGCGCCGCCTACGGCTACACGGTCGGCAAGGGCATCGCCTACGCCTGGCTGCCGGCGGAGCTCGCCGTGCCGGGACGCGCCCTCGACATCGCCTACTTCGACCGGCGCGTGGCGGCGCGGGTCGCCGCGGAGCCGCTGTTCGACCCGGCCATGTCCCGCCTCCGCGGCTGACACCCCACGGACGGCACCACCGCGAGACCTCCGACGCCGCCGCTGAGAGGAAGCCCCGCGCATGAACCCGCTGACCGCCCGCCTGTCCGAACTCGACCCCGAGGTGCACGCCGCGCTGCGCGCCGAACTGGCCCGTCAGCGGTCCACCCTGGAGATGATCGCCTCGGAGAACATTGCGCCCGCCGCCGTCATGGAGGCCCAGGGCTCGGTGCTGACCAACAAGTACGCCGAGGGCTACCCCGGCCGCCGCTACTACGGCGGCTGCGAGCACGTCGACGTCACCGAGCGGCTCGCCGTCGAGCGCGTCAAGGCCCTCTTCGGCGCCGCGTACGCCAACGTCCAGCCGCACTCCGGGGCGCAGGCCAACACCGCCGTGCTCTTCGCCCTGCTGCGGCCCGGCGACACCGTGCTCGGGCTGGACCTCGCGCACGGCGGCCACCTCACGCACGGGATGCGGCTCAACTACTCCGGGAAGATGCTCGACGTCGTCCCGTACCACGTCTCCGCGACCGACCACCGGGTCGACATGGACGAGGTCGAGCGGCTCGCCAAGGAACACCGCCCGAAGATGATCATCGCGGGCTGGTCGGCGTACCCCCGGCAGCTGGACTTCGCCGCCTTCCGCCGCATCGCCGACGAGGTCGGGGCGCTGCTCCTGGTCGACATGGCGCACTTCGCGGGCCTGGTCGCCGCAGGGCTCCACCCGAACCCCGTCCCGTACGCCCACGTCACCACCACGACCACCCACAAGACGCTCGGCGGCCCGCGCGGGGGAGTGATCCTGACCGACGACGCGGACCTCGCCAAGAAGCTGAACTCGGCGGTCTTCCCCGGTATGCAGGGCGGCCCCCTGGAGCACGTGATCGCCGCGAAGGCGGTCTCCTTCAAGGTCGCCGCGGGGGAGGAGTTCAGGGAACGCCAGGCCCGCACCCTGGCCGGTGCCCGCATCCTGGCCGAGCGCCTGACACGGGACGACGCCGCGCGGGCGGGCGTGTCGGTGCTCACCGGAGGCACCGACGTGCACCTCGTCCTCGTCGACCTGCGTGCCTGCGCCCTCGACGGCCGTCAGGCCGAGGACCTGCTGCACTCGATCGGCGTCACCGTCAACCGCAACGCCGTCCCTTTCGACCCGCGCCCGCCCATGGTCACCTCGGGGCTGCGCATCGGCACGCCCGCCCTGGCCACCCGCGGTTTCACCGAGGACGACTTCGCCGAGGTCGCCGACGTCGTCGCGCTCGCAATGGGCCCCGCGCCCGACCTGCCCGCGCTGCGGGCCCGCACCGAGGCGCTCGCCGCCGCGCACCCGCTCTACCCGCACCTGCCGCAGGACGGAGACGACGCCCGATGACCCCGCGCACCCCGGGTGCCGACCTCCCCGAGCACCCGGAGTTCCTCTGGCGCACGCCCGAACCCAAGCGCTCCTACGACGTGGTCGTCGTCGGCGGCGGCGGGCACGGCCTGGCCACCGCGCACTACCTGGCGCGCAACCACGGCATCACCGACGTGGCCGTGCTGGAGAAGGGCTGGCTCGCGGGCGGCAACATGGCCCGCAACACCACGATCATCCGCTCCAACTACCTCTGGGACGAGAGCGCGGGCATCTACGAGCACGCCCTGAAGCTGTGGGAGGGCCTGGAGGAGGAACTGGACTACCCGATCCTATTCTCCCAGCGCGGGGTCCTCAACCTCGCCCACAGCCTCCAGGACGTACGCGACGGCGTCCGCCGGGTCGAGGCCAACCGGCTGAACGGAGTCGACGCCCAGTGGCTCGACCCCGCGCAGGTGGAGGAGGTCTGCCCGATCGTCAACACCTCGCCGGACGTGCGGTATCCGGTGATGGGCGGGACCTACCAGCCCCGCGCGGGGATCGCCAAGCACGACCACGTGGCCTGGGGCCTGGCCCGCTCGGCCGACGCGGCCGGCATCGATCTCGTGCAGAACTGCGAGGTGACCGGCATCGACGTCCACGACGGACGGGTCACCGGCGTACGGACGAACCTCGGGCCCATCGCCGCGGGCAAGGTGGCGCTCTGCGCGGCCGGCCACACCTCGGTGCTGGCGCGGATGGCCGGTTTCGACCTGCCGCTGCAGAGCCACCCGCTGCAGGCGCTGGTGAGCGAACTCCTGGAGCCCGTGCACCCCACGGTCGTCATGTCCAACGCGGTGCACGTGTACGTCAGCCAGGCCCACAAGGGCGAACTGGTCATGGGCGCGGGCATCGACGCCTACAACTCCTACACCCAGCGCGGCGCGTTCCACGTCATCGAGCGGCAGATGGCCGCCGCGCTGGAACTCTTCCCGGTCTTCGCCCGCGCCCACCTGCTGCGCACCTGGGGCGGCATCGTCGACGTCAGCCCGGACGCCTCGCCGATCGTCGGCCTCACCCCGGTCCACGGCCTCTACCTCAACTGCGGCTGGGGCACCGGCGGTTTCAAGGCCACCCCCGGCGTGGGCTGGGTCTACGCGGACACCATCGCCCACGACAACCCGCACGCCCTGGCCGCGCCCTTCTCGCTCGAACGATTCACCACCGGCGCGCTCGTCGACGAGCACGGCGCGGCCGCGGTCGCCCACTGAGGAGCCCGATCGATGCTGCTCATCCCCTGCCCCTGGTGCGGGCCCCGCGACGAGGCCGAGTTCCACTACGGCGGTCAGGCGCACCTCGCCTACCCGCGCGACCCGGCGGCCCTGACGGACGAGGAGTGGGCCCGCCACCTCTTCTTCCGCGACAACCCCAAGGGTCCCTTCGCCGAACGCTGGATGCACACCGCGGGCTGCCGCCGCTGGTTCGACGCGGTGCGCGACACGGCGACGAACCGCTTCGTCACCGGCGCGTCCGCCCCGGACCTCGGCCCGGCACCGGACCTCGGCCCGGCCGCGTCCCCGCCCGCCGGCCCGACGCCGTCCCGCGCGCCGGCCGCCCCGGCCCCCTCCCTGCGGCCCGCGCGTGACCCGGCACAGCCCTTCCGGCTCGCCGAGGGCGGGCGGATCGACCGCGCCACGCCCCTGACGTTCACCTTCGACGGCACCACGTACACCGGCTACCGCGGGGACACCCTCGCCTCCGCGCTGCTCGCCCACGGGGTCGTCGCCACCGGTACCGGCATCAGGCTGGGGCGTCCGCGCGGCATCTTCTCCGCCGGGGTGGAGGAGCCCAACGCCCTGGTGCAGATCGAGTTCCCGTTCCCCGAACCGATGCTGCCCGCGACGACCGTCGAGCTGTACGACGGCCTCGTGGCGACCGGCCTGCCCGGTCGGGGCCGGCTCGCCACCGAGCCCGACCCGGCCCGCTACGACGCCGTCCACGCCCACTGCGACCTGCTGGTCGTCGGCGCGGGCCCCACCGGGCTCGCGGCGGCGGCCGCGGCGGCCGGCAGCGGGGCGCGGGTGATCCTCGCCGACGACCAGCCGGAACCGGGCGGCAGCCTGCTCGGCAGCGGACGGCACCTGGACTGGGCCGCGGAGACCGAGGCCCTCCTCGCCGCCGAACCCGGGATGCGCGTCCTGCGCCGTACGACGGTTTTCGGCCACTACGACGACAACCACGTCCTCGCCGTCGAGCGGCGCACGAACCACCTCGGCGCCGCCGCCCCCGCCCGCGTGTCCCGCGAACGCGTCCACCGCGTCCGCGCCCGCCGGGTCGTCCTCGCCACCGGCGCGCACGAGCGTTCGCTGGCCTTCCCCGACAACGACCGTCCCGGCGTCATGCTGGCCGGCGCGGCCCGCGCCTACGTCCGCCGCTACGGCGTCGTACCCGGGCGCCGGGCCGTCGTGTTCACCACCAACGACAGCACCGGCGACGTCGTGCGCGACCTGGCCGCCGCCGGCGTGGAGATCGCGGCGGTGGTCGACGCGCGCGACGGCGCGTACGTCACCGGCACCGAGGGGTCGGACCGGCTGACGGCCGTCCTGGTGGGCGACCGGCGGATCGAGGCCGACCTGCTGCTGGTCTCGGGCGGCTGGAACCCCGTGGGCCACCTCTACAGCCAGGCGGGCGGTGCCCTGCGGTACGACGGGGCCCTCGGCACCTTCGTCCCGGTGCCCGGATCGACGCACCAGGCAGTGGAGTTCGCCGCCACACCCGCGGAGGGCGTGGCGGCCGCCGCCCGGGCGCTCGCGGCCGAGGGCTTCACGCCGGCGCGGCCCCTCGTCCCGCCGGCGGAGCCGGGACCCGGGCGCCCGCCGACCGCCCTCTTCGACGTCCCCGTCCCGGCCCCCGGCCCGCGCTTCGTCGACCTGCAGCGCGACGTCACCGTGGCCGACCTGGCGCGCGCGGCCGGTACGGGGATGCGCTCGGTGGAGCACACCAAGCGGTACACCACCGCGGGCACCGCGAACGACCAGGGGAAGACCTCCGGCGTCCTGGCCTCGGGCGTCGTCGCGGGCCTGCTCGGCGTGGAGGTGTCCGCGCTCGGCACGACGACGTACCGTCCCCCGTACGCGCCGGTGTCCTTCGCCGCGATCGCGGGCCGCGACCGGGGGGCGCTCCACGACCCGGTCCGGGTGACCGCGCTGCACGACCTCCACCTCGCCGGAGGCGCGGTCTTCGAGGACGTGGGGCAGTGGAAACGCCCCCGGTACTACCCGCGCCCCGGCGAGGACATGGCGGCGGCCGTCCTTCGCGAGTGCCGGGCCGCCCGCGAGGACGTGGCCTTCATGGACGCCTCGACCCTCGGCAAGATCGACGTCCAGGGCCCGGACGCGGCGGAGCTCCTGGACCGGCTCTACACCAACCTGATGTCCACCCTGCGCACGGGCATGATCCGCTACGGCGTCATGTGCCGCCAGGACGGCATGGTCTTCGACGACGGCACGGTCATCCGGCTCGCGGAGGACCGCTTCCTGGTCACGACGACCACGGGCAACGCCGCGGCCGTCCTGGACTGGATGGAGGAGTGGCTGCAGACCGAGTGGCCGGAACTGCGCGCCCATTGCACCTCGGTGACCGAGCAGTGGGCCACCGTCGCCCTCGTGGGCCCGCGCTCGCGCGAGGTGCTGGGCGCGCTCGCCCCCGGACTGGCCGTGGACAACGCCGACTTCCCCTTCATGGCCTGGCGCGACGCGACGGTGGCGGGGCTGCCGGCGAGGGTGTGCAGGATCAGCTTCTCCGGGGAGCTCGCGTACGAGATCAACGTATGGCCCTGGCGGGCGACGGCCCTGTGGGAGGCGGTGCGGGCCGCGGGCGCCACCCCGTACGGCACCGAGACGATGCACGTGCTGCGCGCCGAGAAGGGCTATCCGATCGTCGGCCAGGACACCGACGGCACGGTCACCCCGCAGGACCTCGGCATGGGCTGGGTCGTGTCGAAGAAGAAGCGCGACTTCATCGGCAAGCGGTCGCACGCCCGCACCGACACCGCACGCCCCGACCGCAAGCACCTCGTCGGCCTGCTGCCCGAGGACCCGGGCCTGCTGCTTCCGGAGGGCACCCACCTCGTCGCGGACCCGGTGCCGCCCGGACCGCCCGTCCCGGTGCTCGGCCACGTCAGTTCCAGCTACCGCAGTGCCGCCCTCGGCCGCACCTTCGCGCTCGCCCTGGTCAAGGGCGGCCGGGAGCGGGTGGGGGAGCGGCTGTACGCGCCCGTCGGCGACCGTCTGGTGCCCGTGACCGTCGCCTCCCCCGTCCTCTACGACCCCGAGGGGGCCCGCCGTGATGGCTGACACCGTCGCCCGGCTCAGTCCGCTGTCGGCCGCGGCCGGCCGGCTCGCCGCCGCGACCCGCGCCTCGGGAGGCGCCCTGCGCCTGGCCGAACTGCCCTTCCTCACGCAGATCGACCTGCGCCTGGACCCCGGGGGCCCGGCCGCCGAGGCCGCCGGGCTCGCCCTGGGCGCACCGCTGCCCCTGGAGCCCTGCACGGCCGTCCGCACCGGGGACCTGGCGGTCCTGTGGCTCGGCCCCGACCAGTGGCTGGTCGTCGGGCCGCCCGGCGCCCAGGAGGACTTGGAGGCCCGTCTGCGCAAGGCCGCGGGCGAGGCGCACGTCTCCGTCACCGACGTCTCCGCCCAGCGCACCACCTTGCTGGTCTCCGGCCCCCGCGCCCGCGACCTGCTGGCCCACGGCTGCTCGCTCGACCTGCACCCGCGGGCGTTCACCCCCGGCCGCTGCGCGCAGACCGCGCTGGCCCGCGCCCAGGTGGTGCTGGTGGCCAGGGAGGAGGTGCGGGCGGGCTTCTGGGTGCTGGTCCGCTCCTCCTTCGCCGGGTACCTCGCCGACTGGCTCCTGGACGCCGCCACGGAGTACGTGTGACGTGGGCCGCACGCCCCACTCTTAACTTGAATCCCTGATGCGCATTATCTAGCCTCAAGGTATGCGCCTGACGAAGTCCACCGACCTCGCGCTCCGCGCGGTGATGGCCCTGTCCGTCAAGGACGAGCCGTCCACCGCCCGGGACGTGGCCGAGGCGATGCGGGTCCCGTACTCGCACCTGGCCAAGGTGGTGGCCCGGCTGCAGCACCTTGGGGTCGTCGAGACCCGCCGGGGGCGCGGCGGTGGCCTGGAGCTCACCGCCGCCGGGCGGACGGCCTCGGTCGGCCGCCTGGTGCGGGAGCTGGAGGGTGTCGGCGACGTCGTGGACTGCGAGGGCGAGACGCCCTGTCCGCTCGCCGGTGCCTGCCGGCTGCGTGGCGCGCTGCGCCGGGCGCAGGAGGCCTTCTACGCCTCCCTGGACCCGCTCACCGTCGCGGATCTGTCCGCCGCGCCCACCGGACCCGTCCTGGTGGGGCTGGTCGGCTCCGGCCCGCCCGGTCCGCGGGGCTGACCCGGCCCGTCCGAACCGACCGCCCGCCGAGGGTGGGCCTTCGTACGTCCTTTAATGCGAGTCTCAGATACCAATTAGGGAGCCCGTCCATGCTCAGCGAGAAGTCCGCAGCGACCGTCCGCGCCACCCTGCCCGCCGTCGGCGGCGCGATCTCCGAGATCACCGCGCTCTTCTACGACCGGCTCTTCGCCGCCCACCCCGAGTTGCTGAGGGACCTGTTCAACCGCGGCAACCAGGCGGCCGGCACGCAGCGCGAGGCGCTCGCCGGAGCCATCGCGCACTTCGCCACCGTCCTGGTCGAGCACCCCGGACAGCGCCCCGACGCGATGCTCTCCCGCATCGCCCACAAGCACGCGTCGCTCGGCATCACCCCGGGCCAGTACCACGTCGTGCAGGAGCACCTCTTCGCCGCCATCGCCGAAGTGCTGGGCGACGCCGTCACCGAGGAGGTCGCCGCCGCCTGGGACGAGGTCTACTGGCTGATGGCGAACGCCCTCATCGCCATCGAGCAGCGGCTGTACGCCGAGCACGGCGTCCTCGCCGGGGACACCTGGCGCCCCTGGGAGGTCGCCGGGAAGGTGCAGGAGACCGAGGACGTCGTCTCCCTCCGGCTCCGTCCCGCGGACGGCCTGCCGCTGCCCGACTTCGGCCCCGGCCAGTACGTCTCGGTGCGCGTCGAACTCCCCGACGGCGCCCGGCAGATCCGGCAGTACAGCCTCTCCGGCGCCCCCGGCGACACCACCCGGCAGATCACCGTCAAGCGCGAGCGCGGCGTCGCCGGGGACCCGGCCGGCGAAGTCTCAGGCCACCTCCACGACCACGTGGGTGAGGGCGCCCTGGTCGAGCTGTCGGCCCCCTACGGCGACATCGTCCTCCACGACGACGGCGGGCCCCTGCTGCTCGCCTCGGCCGGCATCGGCTGCACCCCGATGCTCGCCATGCTGCACCGGCTCGCCGGCGACGGCTACGGCGCCCCCGTGACCGTCGTCCACGGCGACCGCACGCCGCGGCACCACGCCCACGCCGCCGACCACCGCGCCCTGACCGAGAAGCTCCCCGGGGGCAGCGCCCACTTCTGGTACGAGGCCCCGGGCACCGACGCCGTCCCCGGCGACCGCACCGGCCGGGTCGACCTGTCAGGCGTCGACCTGCCGGACGGCCTGCGGGCCTACCTGTGCGGCCCGCTGCCCTTCATGCGCGCCGTGCGCAGCCAGCTCATCGAACGCGGCGTGCCCGCCGCGGACGTGCACTACGAGGTCTTCGGCCCCGACCTGTGGCTGGCCCGCGGCTGACCGGCCACACTGGTCGGATGGCGGACAAGGCGGTCAAGCGCAGCGCGGGGATCCTGCTCTTCCGCGGCACCTCGCGCGGCGCGCCCGATGTGCTGCTGGCCCACATGGGCGGCCCGTTCTGGTCCTCCAAGGACGCCGGGGCCTGGACCATCCCCAAGGGCGAGTACGAGCCCGACGAGACCGCCGAGGCGGCCGCCCGGCGCGAGTTCCTGGAGGAACTGGGCCTGCCCGTGCCGCCGGGCGAGCTGCTGCCGCTCGGCGAGAACCTGCAGCCCAACGGGAAGGTCGTGACCGTCTGGGCGCTGGAGGGCGACCTCGACACCGGCCTCGTGGTGCCCGGGACCTTCTCCATGGAGTGGCCCCGGGGCTCGGGCCGGGTCCGGGAGTTCCCCGAGGTCGACCGGGCCGCGTGGTTCCCGCTCGGCCCGGCCGCCCACGGGAAGATCCTCTCCGCCCAGCGGACGTTCCTCGACCGGCTGTGCCGGCTGCTCGACGGGGGCGGCGCCGGCGGAGCCGGTCAGGGGGCCGGAGAGGCGTAGATCGACTCGATCTGCGCCGCGTACTCGCTGACGATCGTGTTCCTGCGGAGCTTCAGCGAGGGCGTCAGCATCCCGTTCTCCACCGAGAACTCGTGCGGCAGGATGCGGAACGCCCGGATCGACTCGGCCCGCGAGACCGCCGCGTTGGCCATCGACACCGCGCGCTGGACCTCGGCGTGCACGTCCGGCTCGGCCATCGCGGTCCGCAGCTGGACGGCCTCCCGGTCCAGGGTGATCAACGCCGCGACGAAGGGCCTGTTGTCGCCGACCACGATGCACTGCGAGACCAGCGGGTGCGCGCGCAGCCGCTCCTCCAGCACCAGCGGCGCCACGCTCTTGCCGCCGCTGGTGATGATGATGTCCTTCTTCCGCCCGGTGATCGTCAGGTACCCGTCCGGGTCGAGCGAGCCCATGTCGCCGGTGGCCATCCAGCCGCCGCGGCGCCACACCTCGTGGTTCGCGACCGGGTCGGCGTGGTAGCCGGCGAAGACCGTCGTCCCCCGCACCAGCACCTCGCCGTCCGGTGCGATCCGCACCGCGCTGCCCGGCAGCGGCCGGCCCACGGTGCCGAAGCGCACCTTCCCCAGCGGCTGCGCGGTCACCGCGGCCGTGGTCTCGGTCAGCCCGTACCCGTCGTAGATGGTGAGCCCGGCACCCGCGAACAGCAGCGCCAGTTCCCGGCTGAGCGGGGACCCGCCCGAGACGGTGTAGTGCACGCGCCCGCCCAGCACGTCCCGGATCCGCCCGTAGACCATCCGGTCGAACGCCGAGTGCGCCGCCCGCAGCAGCGGTCCCGGCCCCGGACCCGAGCCCAGCGCGTGCCGCTCCACGGCCTCGGCGTAGCGCACCGCCACGTCCGCCGCCCGGTCGAAGACATGGGCCTTGTCGCCGCGGGCGGCGGTGTTCCGCGCGCCCTGGATGATCTTCTCGTAGACGTACGGGACGGCGAGCAGGATGGTCGGCCGGAAGGAACGGAACGCCGGGAGGAGTTCGCCCGGCGTCAGGTCGGGCTGGTGACCGAGCAGCACGCCCCCGCGCACCGCGCAGGTGGTCACCATCAGCCCGTAGATGTGCGACATGGGCAGGAACGCCAGCACCGACGGCCGCACCCCCGGCGGGGCGAAGATCGAGCCGTACCCGGCCAGCAGCGTGTCGCACTCGGCGGCGAGGTTGGCGTGGGTGATCAGGCAGCCCCTGGGCGGCCCCGTGGTGCCCGAGGTGTAGGCGATCACCGCCACCGACTGCGGCTCGACCGCCCAGCGCAACTGGTCGAGCATCACCGGGTGGACCTGCCGGCCCAGCGCCGCCAGCCACGGGACGCACCCCGCGTCCAGCTGCCAGATCCGGCGCAGCGCGGGCAGCGTGTCGCAGACGGCGCCCACCGTCATGGCGTGGTCCTCGTGCTCGACGACGACCGCGACCGCCCCGGAGTCGGCGAGGATCCAGCGGACCTGCTCGGCCGAGGAGGTGGGATAGACGGGGACGATCCGGGCGCCCACCGACCACAGCGCGTAGGAGAACAGCGTCCACTCGTACCGGGTGCGGGCCATCACCGCCACCGGCTCGCCGAAGCGGACACCGTCCGCCACCAGACCGCGGGCCAGTTCGGCCACCTCGTCGCGGAAGGCCGCGGCGCCGACCTCCTGCCAGCGATCGCCCTCGTGCCCCTCCCGCCGGGCCAGGACGGCCGAGTCCGGGCGCCTGTCGGCCGCGTCGTACACCGAGTCGGCGAGTCCCCCCGACCGCAGTTGCTCCGCCCGGGGCGGAAGGCTGAACTCGCGCACGGCGCCCCTTCCCCGAGCCTGTGCCACGCCGCGGCGAGGCGGCAGGCAGGGAAGATATCCGGCTATTGGTCCACGTGCCTAGAGGTGGGGCGGAAGCGGCAGTCACTGACGCGAACGGGTACCTCGGGGCCGGTGGTTCGCGCCGACTACCATGGCCTTATCAGGCGCGTACCCCGACCGGGACGCGACCGTCCGCATCAGGAGTGTGAGCCGTGCTGCGCACCATGTTCAAGTCCAAGGTCCACCGTGCCACCGTGACCGAGGCCGACCTGCACTACGTCGGCTCCGTCACCGTAGACGCCGATCTGATGGACGCCGCCGACCTGTTGCCCGGCGAGCTGGTCCACATCGTGGACATCACCAACGGCGCCCGACTGGAGACCTACGTCATCGAGGGCCGCCGCGGCTCCGGGGTGATCGGCATCAACGGTGCCGCCGCGCACCTGGTGCACCCCGGGGACCTGGTCATCCTGATCAGCTACGCGCAGGTCGACGACGCGGAGGCCCGCGCGCTGCGGCCGCGGGTGGTGCACGTCGACGCCGACAACAGGATCGTCGCGCTGGGCGCCGACGCCTCCGAGCCGGTCCCCGGGAGCGGAACCCAGGCGAGCCCGAACGCGGTGCCGGTCGGCTGAACGTCCGTACGAGTGGCTGTGCTATTGTCCGGATCCAACTTCGAGGTATCCGTCCAGGTGGGGTCCGGTGGTCACGGGCCTCGCCGGGACCGGGAGCGTGGCGTGCTGCCGTCGTCCTCCCACAGCATTCCTCGGGCCTGACGCATCAGCAGTTCACCGGGCTCCGGCGGATCGCTGGGCTGCCACGGATCTCCGTGACGGGCCCGGACACTGTCGCTCTCGGGGGTGGGCGATGAGAGCACACTTTTGTTCGGCCCGAAAGGAACTGAGTCCCATGCACGCTGGCAGAACTGCCAGGCTGCGTACCGTGTCCCTGGTGGTCCTCACCTTCTCCCTGACGGCAGCGGCCACCGGCTGCGGCGGCGATTCGGGCGGGCAGGGCGGCGAAGTCACGGTGGGCATCGCCCTTCCCACCAAGAAGCAGACCCGCTGGATCGCCGACGGCGACAACATGTCCAAGCTGTTCAAGGCCCAGGGGTACAAGACCGACCTGCAGTACGCCGACGACAAGGTCAACACGCAGGTCGACCAGGTCGAGGCGATGATCGACCGGGGCGACAAGCTCCTGATCATCGGAGCGGTCGACGGATTCGAGCTCGGCGACGCCCTCCAGAAGGCGTCGAGGGCGGGTGTCAAGGTCATCGCCTACGACCGCCTCCTGCTGGGCTCCAGCAACGTCGACTACTACGCGAGCTTCAACAACACCCAGGTCGGCACGATCCAGGGCAAGTACATCGAGCAGAAGCTCGGGTTGAAGTCCGGCAACGGGCCCTACAACCTCGAGGTCTTCGCCGGCGACCCCGACGACAACAACGCCTCGTTCTTCTTCAAGGGCGCGATGGACGTCCTCCAGGACTACATCGACAAGGGCCAGCTGGTCGTGAAGAGCGACCAGACCCGCCTGAGCCAGGTGGCGACGTTCCACTGGGACGCGGCGATCGCCACCGAGACGATGGCGACCCGGCTGAAGAACCACTACAAGGGCAGCTCCACCGTGGACGCCGTCCTCGCCCCCAACGACGGCATCGCCCGCGGCGTCATCCAGGCGCTGAAGGCCGCCGGCTACGGCACCACGGCCAAGCCGATGCCGGTCATCACCGGCCAGGACGCCGAGGTCGACTCGGTGAAGGAGATCATCAAGGGCGAGCAGTCCATGACGGTCTACAAGGACACCCGCAAGCTCGCGGCCCGCGCGGTCCAGATGGCCCAGGACATCCTCAGCGGCAGGCGGCCTGAGATCAACGACAACTCGACGTACGACAACGGCAACAAGGTCGTGCCGTCGTACCTGATCTCCCCGGTCGGCGTCGACAAGCTCAACTACGAGAAGCTGCTGGTCAAGAGCGGCTACATCAACGCGTCCGACCTCGGCTGACGCAAAGCGCACGTACGCGGGGCCGGGAGGAACACAACGTTCCTCCCGGCCCTCGTCGTACCCGGCGGCAGCCCCGCGTCAGATGAGCACGTTCAGCGAACCCGAGCTGTACAGGCCGCCGTAGCCGCGGCCGGACTTGTCACCGAACCCGTAGTCGAAGTCGTTGTGGCCCTTGCCGAGACCGAGGGCGTGGACGCCGTTGCCGAACCCAACGCCATAGCCATAGCTCACGCTGTACTTGTAGCTGAAGCTGAACCGGTAGCCGTGCTTGTTGCACTGCTTCTTGTGGTGCTTCTTGTACTTCTTGTGGTGGCCCTTGTCGTGGCCCTTTCCGCCCTTGTTGCCCTTCTTGCCCTTGTTGTCCTTTCCGCTCTTGCCCGTGCTGCCCTTGCTGCTGCCCTTCCCGTTGTTGTCGTCCTTGTCCTTGTAGGTCGCGTTGTCTCCGTTGTCGCTGTTGTTCCCGTTGCCGCCCTTACCGCCTCCCTTTCCGCCCTTGCCCCCGCCGTTGTCGTTGCCGTTGTCGTCATCGTCGTCGTCGCCGTTGTCGCCGCCGCGACCGCTGGCGCCGTTGTCGTTCCAGTCGGAACGGCCGCCCCCGCCCCCGCCGCGGCCGTTGTCGCCGTAGCCGCCGTCGTCGTCGCCGTTGCCCCGGCCTCCGCCACCGCTGCCGCCGCGGCCGTTGCCGCCGCCTCCGCCGCGGCCACTGTCGCTGTCGCCGTAGCCGTTGTTCCCGTTGTCCCCGCCGTTGTCGCCGTAGCCGTTGTCGTCGTCGCCGTAGTCGTCGCTGCCCTTGCTGTAGGAGCCGTTCCCGCCGTCGTCGCTGGCCGCCGTGGCGACGGCGCTGCCGGTCGAGGCGGCCAAGAGGCCGGTGGCAAGAAGTCCGGTCGCGACGCCGAGAGCGGTGCGGCGCATCAGACTGGTTCGCATGAGTGTCCTTCCTTCGGACGGGTGGCGGACGGCGGTCGCCGCCGCCCCTGCGATCCAGTCGTACGTCGCGCGGTCAACGGCCGCCCGTCGAGCGGAGCGTCCGGGCGACAGCGTGGCCAAGGAAGTGACGCAGTGCCACGAGGTACGGAACGTCAGTCCCCGCTGAGCAACAGCGTGTCGAGACCGCGTACCAGACCCCGGCGTGTCGCGGCCGCGCGAGCGGCGAGCAGGGTCCCCGCGACGTAGGGGGCGGGGGAGGTGCCCGCCTCGTGACGGATCACCAGGCGCTCGTCGGGCAGCCCGAACTGTGCCTCCACGGCGAGGGTGTAGCCCGGCAACCGCAGTGAGTGGACCTGCGTGCCCGCGATCGACGCGCCGCGGGCCTCGGGGTGCCCCGCCGTGCGTCCCGGGTCCACGGCGTACTCGGGCCGCCGTACGGCGCCCAGTTGTTCGGCGAGTTCGCGCGCGGTGCCGCTGGGGGCGTCGGGCTTGGTCGCGGAGGCGTAGTCGAGGATCTCCCAGTGCGGCAGGTGACGGGCGGCCAGCCGGGCGCAGGCCTGCGCCATGGCCGCGGTCAGTGAGAAGTTCCCCGAGGCCACCACGCCGACACCGTGCTCCTCGGCCAGCGCGGCGATCTCCTCGTAGTCCGCGCCGGACAGGCCCGACGAGCCGACCACGACGTTGACCCCGCGGACCACGGCGGTGCGCACATGACGCCCGACCGCGGTGTGCGAGGTGTAGTCGATCAGCACGTCCACGCCGTCCAGAGCGTCGTCGACCGTGCTGAAGACGGGCACCCCGAGTTCCGGACCGCCCCACACCGCCCCGAGGTCCGCGCCGGCCGCCGACCGAGCCACCGCCGTCCGCAGCCGCAGGTCCCCGGAGTCCAGGACGGCACGCGCGACCGCCTCCCCGGTCCAGCCGGTCGCCCCGGCGACGCACACGTTCAGCAGGTCCATCCCACCAGCATGAGGCATGATCACCGTCCTTCCCGCCCGGAACCGGTCCCACCGGGGGACCTCAGGCGCAGCCGGGCGGCGGCGGAGCGGGCCTGACGGCGCATCCGGCCGGGCAGCGTCGTCGAGTGTGGCGCGGCGGCGACGAGCTGCTCCGACAGCCACAGCGAGCGCTTCTCCAGGTCCAGCTCGTCCAGCAGCCGGTCGATGTTGGCCAGCAGCGCCCCGTACAGGTCCCAGCTCTCCCAGCGCCGTTCCGTCTCCGCCCGCAGCAGCGCCGCGATCCGGTCCCGTTCCTCCCGGCCGCGCCGCAGCGCGTCCTCCAGCCGGGCCTCCGCCTGGTCCGCGCCCTCCGTGACCTGGGCGGCGATCAGCCGGCCGTAGCTGTCGACGGCGTCGGCCATGTCGGCGAACAACTCGTCGATGCCGGAGGCGAGCTCGCCGGTGAACAGCGGCTCCCGCGCCCCGCGCTCGCGGTCCAGCTCCGTCAGCGAGCGGCACAGCGTCCGCAGCAGCACGGTCGACACCTCCAGGGTGTCCAGCCCGCTGCGCAGGAGGAGCCGGGCCATCGCGCCCTCCGCCGGCTTCACCCGCGGGTTGAGCCGTGTCCCCTCCTCCGCCCTGCGCAGCGAGGCGTCGAACCGTGCGATCTCGTTGTCCAGCCGGCGTGCGTCCATCAGCCAGGAGCGGGCCTGCCCGGCGGTGGCGCCGTCGCGCACCTCCCGCCCCATACGGAGCATCAGCGCCCGCATGTGCTCGGCCAGCTCCCGCACCGCGTCACCGGCCGGCTCCACGAAGGCGGGGGGCGGCACGACGACGTTCAGCAGCACCCCGACGACCGCCCCGACCAGGGTCTCCAGGATGCGGTCCAGCGCCTCGCCGGAGGGGGCGGGGACGGCCAGGATGAGCATCGCGCTGATCGCCACCTCGGCCACGAACTCGTCCACGCGGATGAAGTGACCGATCACCAGCGACGCCAGGATGATCAGCCCGAGGCTCCACCAGGTCAGCCCGATCAGCTCCGCGAAGCCGACCGCGATGAGGACGCCCGCCACCACGCTGACCACCCGTCGGACGCCCGTGGTCACCGTCGTGTAGAGCGTCACCTGCACCACGAGCAGGGCCGTCAGCGGAGCCGTCAGCGGCGCGGGGTTGGGCAGCAGCCAGACGGCCACGGCGTACGACAGCACCGCGGCCACGGTGGAGCGCACCGTCTGCACGACGATCGGGTCGTTGTTGCGCCGCAGGAGGTCGGAGAGCGGGGCGGGGAGGACGCCGGGCACCCTGCCAGTCTCCCCACGCGCGGGACGCCGGCACCGGTCGGCGGCACGGGTTGCGCCGACCGCGTGAATACCCGGCCCCGACACGCCCCTGAGGCACCGTCGGCGGCCGCGGCGGGGGCTTCATGGTCCGGGCCGAGTGTGTCCGAGCAGGGGAGCGAGGTGCCTATGGCGTGCGCGGTACGGCGCTCCGGGGCCCTTGCCGCGGTGGTCGTCCTCGCGGCCGCCGCGGTCGCGTGCGGCGGCGCGTCGCGGACGTCCGGACGGGCGACGCTCGACTGGTACAACTTCCCCGACGACTCCGGGGCGCTCCAGCAGGCCGCCGACCGCTGCAGCCGTGCCTCCGGCGGACGCTACGTCATCCGCTACAACAAGCTCCCCCGGACGGCGGACGGCCAGCGGCAGCAACTCGTACGCCGGCTGGCCGCACACGACCCCGCGCTCGACGTCCTCGGCCTGGACGTCACCTGGGCCCCGGAATTCGCCGAGGCCGGCTGGATCCGCCCGTGGACGGGCGACCGGCGCGCCGAGGCCGTCCGGGACACCCTCGCCGCGCCGCTGCGGACGGCCACGTGGAAGGGCCGCCTCTACGCCGTCCCGTACAACACCAACGTCCAGCTGCTGTGGTACCGGTCGGACCTCGTGCCGGAGCCGCCCACGACCTGGGCCGGGATGCTCGATGCGGCCCGCGCCCTGGCGAAGGCCGGCAAGCCCCACCGGATCGAGGTCCAGGGCGCCCAGTACGAGGGGCTCACCGTCTGGTTCAACACGCTCGTAGCCAGCGCCGGCGGGTCGATCCTCAACGCCGACGCGACCGCGCCCTCGCTCGGCGCGCCCGCGGTGCGGGCCGCGGGCATCATGCGCGACCTGGCGGTCTCGCCCGCCGCCGACCCGTCGCTGCCCAACCAGACGGAGGACCAGAACAGGCTGGCCATGGAGTCCGGCACCGCCGCCTTCCAGCTGAACTACCCCTTCGTGTATCCGGCGATGAAGGCCGACAACCCCGAGCTGTTCCGGCACTTCCGGTGGGCCCGCTACCCGCGGGTCGACGCCGGCCGTCCCGCGCGGGTCACCATCGGCGGGATCGACCTCGCCGTCGGCGCCTACAGCCGCCGGCCCGCCCTCGCCTTCGAGGCGGCGCTGTGCCTGCGCGACCGCGACAACCAGCGGACCGCCGCGCTGCGGGGCGGCCTGCCGCCGACCCTGCGCGGCCTCTACGACGATCCCCGGATCAAACGCAGCTACCCCTTCGCGCAGGACATCCTCGCCGAGCTGGAGAACGCCGCCCTGCGGCCGCAGACCCCCGCCTACCAGAACGTGTCCATCGCGGTGGCCCACACCCTGTCACCACCCGCCGCCATCCGGCCGGCCGCGTCCGTCCGGGACCTGCGGGGGCAGATCGAGGACGCCCTGCAGTCCAAGGGGCTGGTCCCGTGACGCGGCTCTCGGAGGGCGCCCGCCAGGAGCGGCGGCTGGGCTGGCTGCTCTGCGCCCCCGCCGTGGTCGTCATGCTCGTCGTGACGGCCTACCCCGTGTTCTACGCCGTCTACCTGTCCCTGCACCGCTACGACCTGCGCTTCCCCCAGCTGGCCCGTTTCGTGGGCCTGGACAACTACGCCGCGGTCCTGAGCTCCGGGTTCTGGTGGGAGGCCTTCTGGGTGACCTGCCTGATCACGGTGGTGTCCGTCGCGGTGGAACTGGCCCTCGGCATGGGCCTGGCCGTCGTCATGCACCGGGCGGTCCTCGGCCGCTCCGCGGTGCGCACCGCGATCCTGCTGCCGTACGGCATCGTGACCGTCGTCGCCGCCTTCTCCTGGCAGTACGCCTGGACCCCCGGCATCGGCTACCTCGTCGACGCGGCGGGACAGGCCCCGCTGACCGACCACTGGAAGGCCATCGGACTGATCATCCTGGCCGAGGTCTGGAAGACCACGCCCTTCATGGCGCTGCTGCTGCTCGCCGGGCTGGCCCTGGTGCCCGAGGAGACCCTGCGCGCGGCCATGGTCGACGGCGCCGGCCGCTGGCAGCGCTTCCGGCTGGTCACGCTGCCGCTGATGAAGCCCGCCATCCTGGTGGCGCTGCTGTTCCGCACCCTCGACGCGTTCCGGATCTTCGACAACATCTACGTGCTCACGCAGGGCTCCAACGGCACGGGCTCGGTGTCGATCCTCGGCTACGACAACCTCTTCACGGCGCTGAACCTCGGCATCGGCTCGGCGATCTCGGTGCTGATCTTCGTGTGCGTGGCGGTCATCGCCTTCGCCTTCATCCGGCTGTTCGGCACGGCCGCCCCCGGATCGGAGGACAGCGGACGATGAGCACGAGCCCGGCGCAGCGGCGGCGGATCGCCCGCTGGAGCGTCGTCAACACCGTCGTGGTGCTGTACGCGCTGTTCCCGGTGTGGTGGATCGTCGCCCTGTCCTTCAAGGCCCCCGCCACCCTCTCCGACGGCAGCTTCGTCCCCCGTACGTGGACGCTGGAGAACTACCGGGGCATCTTCGCGACCTCCGAGTTCACCCGCGCGCTGGTCAACTCCATCGGGATCGCCCTGATCTCCACCGTCGTCGCCGTCACGCTGGGCACCATGGCCGCCTACGCTGTGGCCCGGCTGCGCTTCCCCGGCAAAGGGCTGCTGATCGGGACCTCGCTGCTGATCGCGATGTTCCCGCCGATCTCCCTGGTGTCGCCGCTGTTCAACATCGAGCGCTTCCTCGGACTGTTCGACACGTGGGCCGGGCTGATCATCCCGTACATGACCTTCTCGCTGCCGCTGGCGATCTACACGCTGTCGGCGTTCTTCCGCGAGATCCCCTGGGACCTGGAGAAGGCGGCCAAGGTCGACGGGGCGACCCCGGCCCAGGCCTTCCGGCTGGTCATCGCACCGCTCGCGGCGCCTGGGGTGTTCACCACGGCGATCCTGGTCTTCATCTTCTGCTGGAACGACTTCCTGTTCGCGATCTCCCTCACCTCCACCACCACCGCCCGCACCGTGCCGGCGGCGATCGCGTTCTTCACCGGCAGCTCCCAGTTCCAGCAGCCCACCGGCTCGATCGCCGCGGCCGCCGTGGTCATCACCGTCCCGATCGTCGTCTTCGTGCTGCTGTTCCAGCGGCGCATCGTGGCCGGACTCACCTCCGGCGCAGTGAAGGGCTGAAGGACCGCACATGGCCGAGATCACCCTCGACGGCGTCACCAAGCGCTACCCCGACGGCGCGGTCGCCGTCCGCGACGTCAGCCTCGCCATCGGGGACGGCGAGTTCGTGATCCTCGTGGGGCCGTCAGGCTGCGGCAAGTCCACCACCCTCAACATGATCGCCGGGCTGGAGGACATCACCGAGGGCACCCTGCGCATCGGCGGGCAGGTCGTCAACGACAAGGCCCCCAAGGACCGCGACATCGCCATGGTCTTCCAGAGCTACGCCCTCTACCCCCACATGACCGTCCGCCAGAACATGGGCTTCGCCTTGCGGCTGGCCGGCGTGGACAAGGCCGTCATCAAGGAGAAGGTCGAGGAGGCCGCCCGGGTCCTGGACCTCACCGGCCACCTCGACCGCAAGCCCGCCAACCTCTCCGGCGGGCAGCGCCAGCGCGTCGCCATGGGCCGGGCCATCGTCCGCGAGCCCAAGGCCTTCCTGATGGACGAGCCGCTCTCCAACCTCGACGCCAAGCTGCGGGTCCAGATGCGCACCCAGATCGCCCGGCTGCAGCGGCGCCTGGGCACCACCACGGTGTACGTCACGCACGACCAGACCGAGGCCATGACCCTCGGCGACCGTGTCGTCGTGATGCGCGGCGGCGTCGTCCAGCAGACCGGCTCGCCGCAGGAACTGTACGACCGGCCGCGCAACCTCTTCGTCGCCGGGTTCATCGGCTCGCCCGCGATGAACTTCCTGCCCGCCGCCGTGGAGGAGGACCGGTTGCGCACCCCCCTCGGCGACCTGCCGCTCGACGACCGCCTCCGCACCGCCCTGGCACGCCACGACGCACCGCGCGAGGTCATCGCGGGCTTCCGGCCCGAGCACTTCGAGGACGCCGCGCTCGTCGACCCCGGCCGTGGCGGCGCCACGGTCACCGTCACCGTCGACGTCCGCGAGTCCCTCGGCTCCGACGTCTACGTCCACGTCGCCCAGGAGGGCGGCGCGGCCGCCGCGGCCGCCGCGGAGCAACTGGCGGAGCTCGCCGCCGACTCCGGGCTCGCCGACACCGGCGCCGGCGGCCCCGAGGTCGTCGCCCGGCTCTCCGCCAGGACCCGGGCCCGCGAGGGCGAACGCCTGCGGCTGTGGCTGGACACCGCACAGGCCCAGGTCTTCGACCCGGCCACCGGCGACAACCTCACGCTCCCCGAACGCCCCGGCGACACGACCGCGGGGTGAGCGCATGGCCCCGGCCACCGTCCCGCCGCCGCTGCCCGGCCCCCTCGCGCACCTCGCCCCGCTCCTCGACGACTGGGGCTACCTGGCGGTCGGCGTCCTCGTCCTGCTCGACAACTGCGGCATCCCCGTACCCGGGCAGACCGTCCTCGTCGTCGCGGCCGCCTACGCGGGCACCGGCCGGATGGACATCGCCGGCGTCGTCGTGGTCGCCGTCGCCGCGGCCGTCGCGGGCGACTGCCTCGGCTACCTCATCGGCCGCATCGGCGGCCGCGCCTTCGTCCACCGCTGGGGCCGCTACGTCCTGCTCACCCCGGAACGCTTCGTGCGCGGCGAGGAGTTCTTCGCCCGCCGCGGCGACCTCGTCGTCCTCCTCGCCCGGTTCGTCGACGTCCTGCGCCAGACCAACGGCATCATCGCCGGCACCGCCGGCATGCCCTGGTGGCGCTTCCTGCTCTGCAACACCCTCGGTGCGATCCTCTGGGTCGGCGTGTGGGCCTCCCTCGCCTACGCCGCCGGCGCCCGCCTCGGCCCCCTCTACGCCTGGCTCACCCGCTTCCAGCTCTACGCCCTGATCGCCGTGGCCCTCCTCGCCGCCGCCCTGACCGCCCGCCACATCCGCCGCCGCCGCATCCGCCGCCGCGACGCCGGTCCCTGAGGGGTCCTCACGCCCCGTCGCGGGCCATCAGCGTCGCCAGTCCGGCTCCGGTACGCGGACACCCCGTGCGGCTGCCCGTTGCTCAAGGAGGCCGGCGGAGCGGGACGGTCATGCAGGGCGCGTCTCGCCGGTTCGCCGTTGCGTACTCCCACCTTCGGGCAACGTCCGGCCCAGGACCAGGGCTTCGGCCGCGGGCGGCGGGGTCGGCGCGGTGCGAGGCCGCGCGTGGGGGCTCGGCCCCGCCACCTGCCGCCCGTCGGCGTGGTGCCCGGGGCCCGGCGGGGGCTAGAGCAGGTCCTCGATGGTGATCGGCATCTTGCGGACGCGGCGGCCCGTGGCGTGGTGGACGGCGTTGGCGATGGCGGCGCCGGCGCCGACCTGGCCGATCTCGCCGACGCCTTTGACGCCGAGGGGGTTGACGACGGTGTCCTCGACCTCGACGAACTCGACGTCGACGTCCGGCACGTCCGCGTTGACGGCGACCAGGTAGTCGCCGAGGCTCGACGCCGCCCAGCGGCCGGTGCGGGCCTCCATGTGGTTGGCCTCGAGGAGGGCCTGGCCCAGTCCCCAGATCATGCCGCCGGTGAGCTGGCTGCGGGCGGTCTTGGGGTTGAGGACCCGCCCGGGGGCGAAGGCGCCGACCATGCGGCGGACCCGGACGAGGCCCAGGTCGGCGTCGACGGCGACCTCGGCGAACTGGGCGCCGAAGGTCATCAGGGCGTGCCCGTTCGCGCCGGCGTCGGGGGTCCAGGAGCCCAGGGCCTCCATGTCGGGGAGGAACTGCCGGTGCATCATATCGGCGTAGGTCTCACCGGTGCCGGGGTCGTCCCGGAGCACCATGCGGCCGTCCTGGACCTCGACGGCCTCGGGGGCCGCGCCGTGCAGCGGCGACTCCGCGTCCGCGACCGCCCGCGCGACGAGCGCGTCGCGCAGGGTGGTGGCCGCGGTGTGGACGGCCGCGCTGATCATGCCCGCCCCGGCCGAGCCGACGGCCGCGGCGATCTGGGGGAAGGCGGTGTCGCCGTTCTCGAAGCGGCACCGCCCGGCCGGCAGGCCGAGGGCGTCGGCGGCGACCTGCGTCATGGCCGTGGCCACGCCGGTGCCGAAGTCGGGGGTGGCCGCCTGCACCAGGGCGGTCCCGTCGGCGTAGAGGCGGGCGCGGGCGCGCTGCGGGGTGACGGGCTGGGCGACGGGGTAGCCGGCGCTGGCCATGCCCGTGCCGATCAGCCAGTGCCCTTCACTCCGGGAGCGCGGTCGCGGATCGCGGTCCGCCCAGCCGAAACGCTCCGCGCCGCGGCGGTAGCACTCCTCCAGCCCCCAGCTCGACCACGGGTCGCCCGTGCCGGGGTCGGTCGCCGTGATGTTGCGCAGCCGCAGTTCCAGCGGGTCCATCCCGAGGCGCTCGGCGAGCTCGTCCATCGCGCACTCCATGGCGAACATGCCCGAGGCCTCGCCCGGCGCGCGCATGAAGGTCGGCGTCATGGTGTTCGCGCGGAACAGCCGGTACTCGCCCTCGTAGTGGGGGCACCCGTAGATCTGCGAGGCGACGCCCAGGGAGGGCTCGGCCCACTCGTCGAAGTGCGAGGTGGGGGAGAGCTTGTGGTGGCGCAGCGCGGTGAGCCGCCCGTCCCCGGCCGCCGCGAGCGTGATCGTCTGCTCCTGCTCCTCGCGGTGTCCCATCGAGGTGAACATCTGCTCGCGGGTCAGTGCCAGTTTCACCGGGCGGCCCACCTGCCGGGCGGCGATCGCGGCGAGGGCCGGATGGTGCCAGATCATGGCCTTGCCGCCGAAGCTGCCGCCCGTGTAGTGCCCGATGACCCGCACCCGGGAGACCGGCAGGCCGAGCAGCGCGGCGACCGTCTGCTGGGTGGAGGTGATGCCCTGCGTCGCGTCCCAGAGGGTGAGTTCGTCGCCCTCCCAGGACGCGGTGGTCGCCGGCGGCTCGAGGGGGTTGTGGTTGTTGGCGGCGTAGGTGAAGGTGACGTCGAGCCGTACGTCGGCCTCGTCGATCCCCTTCCGCAGGTCGCCCCGGCTCATGCGGCCCGGTATGAAGCCGCCGAAGATCGCCTCGGGCACGTGGGCCCGGTCCCGGCCCTGGTCGAGGGTGGTGAGGAAGGGCTCCTCCGCGTACCGCACGTGCAGCAGGCTCGCCGCGTGCTGGGCCCGTTCGTGCGTGTCGGCGACGACGACGGCGATGTGCTGGCCCGCGTAGTGGACGACGTCGTCCTGCAGGGGGAAGAAGGTCTGGCCGGGCGCCGCCGTCCCCGCCAGGGAGGGGATCAGCGGCGGCTGCGCCGCGATGGGCGGGGTGTTCTCGTGGGTGAGGACGGCGAGGACGCCCTCTGCGGCCTCGGCCTCGCCCGCGTCGATCGAGGTGATCCGCCCGCAGGCGATGTGGGCCCCGACGAGCGCGGCGTACGCCATGCCGGGGAGCGGGACCTCCGCCGAGTACCGTGCAGAGCCGGTGACCTTGGGGCGGCCGTCGACACGGTCCATGGGCTGCCCGACGGCCGGGCTCATGACGGGCTCCCGGTGAGGGTCCCGAGCGCGCGGACCACGGCCCGGCAGGCGAGTTCGACCTTGAACGCGTTCATCGCCGTGGGCCGTGCCGCGGCCAGTTCGACCCGCGCGGCCTCGTGGAAGTTCTCCGGGATCGCCGGGGCCCCGAGCAGGAACTCCTCGGCGCGTCCGGCCCGCCAGGGCCGGGTGCCCACCCCGCCGAGCGCGAGGCGGACGTCCAGCACCAGCCCGTCCGCCAGCGCCAGCGCGGCCGCCACCGAGACCAGGGCGAACTCGTACGACTCGCGGTCCCTGACCTTCAGGTAGGTGGAACGACGGGCGATCGGCACCGAGGGCACCTCGATCACGGTGATCAGCTCGCCGTGCTCCAGCGGGTGCTCCCGGTCCGGGGTGTCGCCGGGCAGCAGGAAGAACTCGTCGAAGGAGTAGGAGCGTTCGCCGCCGGGCCCCTGGGTCCGGATCCTCGCGCCCAGCGCCGCCAGGGCCACGGCCACGTCCGAGGGGTGGGCTGCGATGCAGTGCGCGCTCGTGCCGAGGACGGCGTGCCCGCGGCTCGTCCCCTCGATCGCCGAGCAACCGCTGCCGGGTACGCGCTTGTTGCAGGGTGACGCGGAGTCACGGAAGTAGCCGCACCGCACGCGCTGCATCATGTTGCCGCCCATGGAGGCCATGTTGCGCAACTGCGCCGAGGCGCCGAGCTCCAGCGCCTGGGCGACGAGCGGGAAGCGCTCCCGTACGACGGGCGCCTGCGCGACCTGGCTCATCCGGGCCAGCGCGCCGATCCGCAGCGAGCCGTCGGGCATGCCCTCCACGCCGGTCAGGGGGAGGTCGTTGATGTCGACGAGCCGTCGCGGCGTGAGCACGTTCTGCCGCAGCAGGTCGACCTCCGTGGTGCCGCCGGCCAGGAAGTGGCTCTGCGGGTCGGCGGTGACGGCCGCGATGGCGTCCGCCGTGCCGGTGGCGCGGGTGTAGCTGATGGGCCGCACGGTGTCACGCTCCGCTGCCGGTTCCGGGATCGGTGTCCGGTCCCGCATCGCGCACCGCGCGGACCGCCGCACGGATGTTGGGGTACGCGGCGCAGCGGCAGATGTTGCCGCTCATCCACTCCTTGATCTCGGCGTCGTCCGAGGCGTGCCCCTCCCGCAGCAGCGCCACCGCCGACATGATCTGCCCCGGGGTGCAGTAGCCGCACTGGAAGGCGTCCTGCGCGATGAACGCCTCCTGCATCGGGTCGAGCCGGCCCTCCCGCGCGAGGCCCTCGATCGTGGTGACCTCGTGGCCCTCGCACGCGATGGCGAGCGTCAGGCAGCCCAGTACGCGCCGCCCGTCCACGAACACCGTGCAGGCCCCACAGGTGCCCTGGTCACAGCCCTTCTTGGCGCCGGTCAGCCGGAGGTGCTCGCGGAGCGCGTCGAGCAGGCTCACCCGGGGCTCGATGTCCGCCGCCCGCCGTTCCCCGTTGACGTGCAAGGTGACCGGGACGGGGTCCGGGCCGCGCTCCGGCAGTACGCCGGATTCCGCCGCGGTGTTCGCCGAAACATATGAGGACACCGGTCCACCTCCAGATCGGTCTCCCTTTCATGCTGTTTCGCCCGTCAACGACCCGCAACCGGGATCATGCCCCCGCGCGGCGGCACAGGGGGCGGACCGGATCGCCGGGCCGTGCCCGGGCGCCCCCGGCTCCGGGTCCTCGCGGGGCGGCTACCGCTGCCGGGCCGCGTACGCCCGTGCCTTGTTGCGGTTGCCGCACACGCGCATCGAGCACCAGCGGCGGCTGCGGTTCTTGGAGACGTCCCAGAAGACCCAGCCGCAGGTGTGCTCGGCGCAGCGCTTGAGGCGCGCCGCGTCGCCGGTGGTCACCAGCGCGCTCCAGGCCAGGGCGATGCGGGCGAGCGCCCCTTCCACGGGCGGCAGCCCCGGCGCGGGGGACAGTACGGGCCGGTCCCCGCCGACCGCGACGTGGACGGGCAGCCCCCGCAGCACCTCGTCGGCGGCCGCGACGGCCCCGGGGTCGGGGGTGTCGCCGACGTTGGCGCCCAGCACCTCGCGGATGCCGGCCCGCAGGCGCAGGGCGCGGTCGTGCTCGCCGGGCGTGACCGGCGTGCCGTCGTCGAGCAGGCCGCGGGAGGCGAGGAAGGCGGACAACCGGTCCGGCGCGGCCAGGTCGTCCGTGCCGATGTCGAGGTCGACGGTGTTGGCGAAGGCCTCCACCAGGACGGCGGCGGGCGGGGGTTCGAGCACGGGGCACCTCCTGTCGCCGAAGTCTACCGGCTATCGTGAACGGCGGTTAGAATCACCGGCGGAGCCGATAGCCGGTTAGTGTAGGGGGAGTTCACATGGGGGACCGCGCCCGCGTCACGCCGGTGAAGGAAGGCACCGCCCCGGCGGCCGACTCCGCGACCGCGCCGCCGACGGTCCTCCGGGGCACCCGCAACACGGCCGTGCTGGTCGGCTTCACCGCGGTCACCAATCTCGCCGACGGGGTGACCAAGATGGCGCTGCCCCTGCTCGCGGCGCGGGCCTCCGGCTCGCCGCTGCAGGTCACGGCGGTATCCCTGATGCTCACCCTGCCCTGGCTGCTGGTCGCCCTCCCCGTGGGCGTCCTGGTGGACCGCCGGGACCGCCGGGGGCTGCTGTGGGCCGCGGGCGGCGTGCGGATGGCGGCCGTGGCCTGCCTCCTCGCGGCGGCGGCCGGCGGCGGGCTCGGCATCGGGGTGCTCTGCGCGGCCGGTGCCGTCCTCGGCGTCGCGGAGGTGGTGGCGCTGACGGCGGAGGCGGCGCTCGTACCGTCCGTGGTGCCCCCGGCCGGGCGTGAACGCGCCAACGCGTGGATCACCGGCGCCGAGACCGTGTGCAACGAGTTCTGCGGCCCCCTGGTCGGCGGGGTGCTGATCGCCGTGGGCACCGGGTTCGCGCTCGGCGCGACCTGGGTCGCGTACGCGCTCGCCTCCCTCGCCCTGTTCCTGCTCGCCGGGCGGGTGGCCGGGGCACGCGGCACGGGCGCGGTGGCGGACCGCGCCCCCGCCGCCGTCCGCACGCAGATCGCCGAGGGCCTGTGCCACGTGTGGCGGCACGACCTGCTGCGCACCCTCTCGCTGGTCCTCACCGTCCTGTGCTCCTGCTGGGGCGCGTGGCTGGCGCTGATGCCCCTGCACGCGACCCACACGATGGGCCTGGACGCCGGGCGGTACGGGCTGCTGCTGAGCGCCCTCGGCGTGGGCGGGCTGACCGGCGCGCTCACCGTCGGCCGGGTCAACCGGCTGCTGGGCCGCCGCGGCGCGATGTCCGCCGACATCGCCGGCACCGCCGCGATGATGGCGCTGCCCGCGCTGACCACCGCCTTCTGGCCGGTGGCCGCCGGCGCCTTCCTCGGCGGCATGGGCGGCACCCTGTGGGCGGTCAACGCCCGCACGATCGCCCAGGACATCGTGCCGGAGCACATGATGGGCCGCTACAGCGCCGTCAGCAGACTGTTCAGCTGGGGCGCCATGCCGCTCGGCGCCACCCTGGCCGGCGTACTGGCCGAACTCGGCGGCCCCCGGCTGGTGTTCGCGGTCCTCGCCGTCGTCGCGGCCGCGGCGCTCGTCCCCTTCCTACGGATCGCCGCCCCGGCGCGTGCCTAACGCTGAGCGTCTTCCAGCTGTCGGACGACCGCCTCCGCGACCGCGCGGGCGCTGCCGGGGTTCTGACCGGTGATCAGCCGCCCGTCCTCGACGACGTAGGCGTCGAACGGCCGCCTGGCCGTGGAGTAGTCGGCGCCGAGCTTCGTCAGCTCCTCCTGGAGGCTGTAGGGCACCGCCTCGGCCCGGTGGGCGAGTTCCTCCTCGGGCCACGAGAACCCGGTCACCCGCCTGCCCCGGACCAGCGGTTCTCCGCTGCTCAGCGTCACGTTGAGCAGCCCCGTCGCGCCGTGGCAGACTGTGGACACGATCCGGCCCGACTCGTAGAACCTGGCCATCAGGGCCTCCAGTTCCCGGCTCTGCGGGAAGTCGAACATCACGCCGTGGCCGCCGGTGAGGTAAATGGCGTCGTAGTCCTCGAGGTTCACGTCGGTGATCGGCAACGTGTCCTCGAGGAGGTCCATGTACGCGCGGTCGGCGTAGTGCCTGCCGGTGCCGAGCTCCCCCAGCACCTCGTGGGAGAGGCTCTCCGGGTCGAGGGGGACCTTGCCGCCGGCCGGACTGGCGATGTCCATGGAGTAGCCGTCCTGCTCGACCACGTCCCAGAAGTGTGTCAGTTCCCCGAGCCACAGCCCGGTGCGCATGCCGACCTTCTCGTACTCGTCGACGTTGGTCACGATGACCAGGATCTTCTTGGTCGCAGGCATGCCACTGCCCTCTTCCCTGCGGGATTCGGTGCTCGTCGCGGCGGTCGACACCGCTGTGGCACCCCGTCGGTTCGAGCCTAAATGCGCCATTTGGGGCAGGCAAGGCGGTCCGGCGGGCCGGGCACCGGCTACGCCACGCAGAACTCGTTCCCCTCCGGGTCCTGCATCACCACCCCGTAGTGGTCCACGCCCGGTTGGGCGAGCACGCGCAGTCGGGAGGCCCCCGCCGCCACCAGCCGGCCGACCTCGGCCTCGACCCGCTCCCTGCGGGTCTCCAGGGGCACCTCGGCCCGCCGGCCGCCCACCTTGACGTCGAGGTGCAGCCGGTTCTTGACCACCTTGCCCTCGGGCACCTGCTGGAACCAGATCCGGGGCCCGTCACCCTCCGGGTCCACGATGGAGTCGCAGCACTCCCCGTCGCCGAGCTCCTCCTCCGGCACGCCGACGGAGAGCCAGTACTCCCGCCAGGTGGGGAAGCCGTCCGGGGCGTCCTCCATCCGGTAGCGCAGCGCGTCCGCCCAGAAGCGCGCCTGCGCCCCGGGATCCGCGCAGTCGATCGTCAGCTGGAACGCGACCATGGTGTGCCTCCGTCGAATGGGCCCGCCCGGTGCTTTGCACCGGTGGGGCCCATGCTGCCCGACGGGTACGACAGTCGCTCAGTCGCTCCCCTCGAGCCTGAAGCCGACCTTCAACCCGACCTGGAAGTGCCCGACCTGCCCGTCCGCGAAATGACCGCGGATCTGCGTCACCTCGAACCAGTCGAGGTTGCGCAGGGTCTCCGAGGCACGGCTCAGCCCGTTGCGGATGGCGGCGTCCAGGCCCTCGCCGGACGAGCCGACGATCTCGGTCACCCGGTACGTGTGGTCGGTCATGGGTCCTCCCTGATCAGTGGGAACGGGCGGTTCCGCCGCCCCTCCACGGTGCCTCATCGCCCCGCGGGCCGCGAGGGGAAGGACGGTCCCGGGCGTTAGCCGGCGGCGTGCCACGGGAAGGGGCTCCACATGGCCAGGGCCAACGCCGAGGTCGAAGCCCTGCTCCGCGAGTACGCCGACCTCATCCGGATCACCGGCGGCGACGCGTACAAGGCGCGCGCCTACGAGAAGGCCGCCCGCGCCATCGGCGGCCACCACGAGGACGTCTCCCGGCTCGACGACAAGGGACTGCGGAAGATACCCGACGTGGGGAAGTCCGTGGCCGAGAAGGTCACCGCGTACCTGCGCACCGGCACCGTCCCCGCCGTCGAGGAGCTGCGCGCCCGCATCCCCGCCGGCGTACGGGAGATGACCGCGATCCCGATGCTCGGCCCCAAGCGGGCCATGATGCTCTACCAGGAGCTGCACATCGCCTCGGTGCAGGAACTCGCCGACGCCATCCACGCCGAACGCCTGCGCGATCTGCCCGGCTTCGGCGCCCGCACCGAGGAGGCCATCCTGCACGGCATCGGCCTGATGCGGTCCTCGGCCGGCCGGGTCCCGCTGGACGTCGCCACCGCGGTCGCCGAGGAGGTCGTCGCCGAGCTCTCCGCGCTCCCCGATTGCGAGCGCTGCACGTACGCCGGCTCGCTGCGCCGCATGCGGGAAACCGTCGGCGACGTCGACGTGCTCGTCGCCGCCGAGCGGTCCGGGCCCTTCATGGAGGCGTTCACCCGGATGGCGGGCACCGCCGAGGTCATCGTGCGGGGCGCGAAGAAGACCTCGATCCGGACTACCAAGGGCCTCCAGGTCGACCTGCGGGTCGTGCCGCCCGACTCCTGGGGCGCGGCGCTGCAGTACTTCACCGGCTCCAAGGCCCACAACATCCGCACCCGCGAGATGGCCGTCCACCACGGCCTCAAGCTCTCCGAGTACGGGCTCTTCGACACCGCGACCGGCGAGCGCGTCGTCTCCCGCACCGAGGAGGAGGTCTACGCCCGGCTCGGGCTGCCCTGGATACCGCCCACCCTGCGCGAGGACCGGGGCGAGATCCAGGCCGGGCTCGCCGGGGAGCTCCCCGAGCCGCTCGCGCTGCGCGCCGTCCGCGGTGACCTGCACACCCACACCGACCTCACCGACGGCCTCGCCGGCCTGGAGGAGATGGTGGCAGCGGCGGCCGCGCGCGGCTACGCCTACTACGCGGTCACCGACCACGCACCCGACCTGTCCATGCAGCGCATGACGGACGAGAAGATCCTCGCCCAGCGCGAGGAGGCCCGCCGCCTGGACCGCGCCCACAAGGGCATGCGCGTCCTGCACGGCACCGAACTCAACATCGGCCCCGACGGGGGCGTGGACTGGCCGGAGGAGTTCCTGGCCGGCTTCGACCTGTGCGTGGCCTCGATCCACTCCCACTTCCACCAGGACCGCGAAACCCTCACCCGGCGCCTGGTGCGCGCGGCCGAGAACCCGTACGTCAACATCATCGGCCACCCCACCACCCGGCTGCTGGGCAGGCGCCCGGGCGTTGACGCCGACCTCGACGAGGTCTTCGCGGCCTGCGCCCGCACCGGCACGGCGCTGGAGGTCAACGCCCAGCCCGACCGGCTCGACCTCGGCGACGAACTGATCCTGCGGGCCCGCCGGCACGGCGTGAAGTTCGCCGTCGACAGCGACGCGCACGCCATCGTCCACCTGGACTTCATGCGCTACGGCGTCGGTACGGCGCAGCGGGGCTGGCTCACCGAGGACGACGTCGTCAACGCCTGGCCGCTCACCCGGCTGCGGCGCTTCCTGCGCAAGGGCGGCCGTACGCATCCGTGACCGTACCCGGGGTAGGCGCAGCGCGAGGGCCCCTACCACGCCCGACTTCGAGGAGGACACGATGCTGCTGCTGGGATTCGTGCTCATGGGCGCCACCGCCGCCTTCACCGGACTCCTGATCGCGGAGAACCTCGGCGGAGGACCCGACTACACCGTGACGTTGTTCGGCTCGGACATCGCCACCGTCAACACCCTCGGCGCGTTCCTCGCCGGTCTCGCGCTCGCCCTGGTGTTCTGCCTGGCCTCGGTCATCGCCCTGGCCGGCGCCGGACGCGAGCGCAGCCGCCGCGCGGAGCTGCGCCGGCTGCGCCGCCGGGCCCGCGCCGCGGAGACGGCGCCCGACGCCACCGCCCCGACCGCCCCGACCGTCGCCACCGGGACCGCCGGGACCGCCGACGACACGGACACGACCACGAAGACCCCCACGGCGTCCGCCCGCCGCCGGGGCATGCACCTGTTCGGCCACTGAGCCGGAGCAGGAGCGCACCATCCGGCGCATGTGGCGCCCGCCCACCGGTACGTACGACGGACCGCCGAAGATGCCTCCCGGACCCGCTGCCGCCATTCTGGGAACGGGGCAGGACAAGGAGGCCGGTACGTGTCCACCGCGAAGATCTGCTGTGTGGCGGGCGCCCCGTGCTGGGTCAGCCTGATGGCACGCGACCTGGACGTGGCGAAGGCGTTCTACGGACCACTGCTCGGCTGGGAGTTCGAACCCGGTCCGTCCCGCTGGGGCCCGTACGAACGCGCACTGGTGAACGGCACGGAGGTCGCCGGCATCGGGGCCATCGCCCGGGACTGGGAGACCTCGGTGTCCTGGACCACGTACTTCGGGGTGGAGAGCGCCGACGCCACCGCCTCCGACATCCGCGACCGCGGCGGCACGGTGGCCGTGGGCCCGCTCGACTTCGACGCCGGGCGGCTGGCCCTGGTGGCCGACTCCATGGGCGCCTCCTTCGGCATCTGGGAGGGCGAGCACGGCCCCGCCCGCAAGCTGCGGATGCACGGCGCCCCCTCCTGGATCGAGCTGCGCACCCGCGACGCCTTCGCCGCGGCCCTGTTCTACGGCGAGGTCTTCCACTGGGACCGGCGCGGGCCCCGCTACGTCGTGGAGTGGGAGAACGACCGCGTCGTCCTCTACGTCGACGGGCACAGCGTCGCGGGCATCCGCGGCGGCGGCGTCGAGGCCGCGGCCGACCCCAAGGTCCGGCCGCGGTGGCACGTCTTCTTCACCGTCGCCGACGTCGACGAGGCCGTCCGGCGCGCCAAGGACCTCGGCGGCGAGGTGACCGGCGAACCCCTCGACAGCGCCTACGGCAGGGTCGCGGGCATCCGCGACCCGGAGGGCGGACTGCTCTCCCTCGTCGCCGACCACGAGTAGCACGCCGCCCGCCCGCCGGGAGAAGCGGCCATGGAGTGGTTCACGGCACCCGACTACTGGCTGAGCCGCGTCGTCGTCCAGCGCGGCCTCGGCGTGCTCTACCTGGTCGCCTTCCTCACCGCCGCGAACCAGTTCCGCGCCCTCATCGGCGAGCACGGTCTGCTGCCCGTGCCGGACTTCCTGCGGCACGTGCCGTTCCGCCACGCGCCGAGCCTGTTCCACCTCCACTACTCCGACCGCCTCTTCGCCGCCGTCGCGTGGGGCGGCGTCGCGCTGTCCGCGGCCGTCGTCGCGGGCGTGACGGACCTCGTGCCGCTGTGGGCCGCCCTGCTGGTCTGGGCGGCGCTGTGGCTGCTCTACCTGTCGATCGTCAACGTCGGCCAGACGTGGTACGCGTTCGGCTGGGAGTCCCTGCTGCTGGAGGCCGGCTTCCTGGCGGTGTTCCTCGGCAACGACGAGACCGGGCCGCCCGTGCTGATCCTGTGGCTGATGCGCTGGCTGCTCTTCCGCGTCGAGTTCGGCGCTGGACTGATCAAGATGCGGGGCGACGCCTGCTGGCGCGACCTGACCTGCCTGTACTACCACCACGAGACGCAGCCCATGCCCGGCCCGCTCAGCTGGTTCTTCCACCACCTGCCGCGCGGGGTTCACCGGGCCGAGACCGCCGCCAACCACTTCGCCCAGCTGGTCGTGCCCGTCGCCCTGTTCACCCCGCAACCGGTGGCGGGCATCGCCGCCTGCGTCGTCATCGCCACCCAGCTGTGGCTCGTGCTCTCGGGCAACTTCGCGTGGCTGAACTGGCTGACCATCGTCCTCGCCGTCGCCGCGCTCGACGGCTCGTACGTGGCCGCGCCGCCACCCGCGGCGTCCGTCCCCCCGCCCGCCTGGTACGCGGCCCTGGTGATCGCCGCCACCGTCCTCGTCGCCGTCCTCAGCTACTGGCCCGCCCGCAACCTGCTCTCCCGCGGCCAGATGATGAACGTCTCCTTCAACCGGCTGCACCTGGTCAACTCCTACGGCGCCTTCGGCAGCATCAACCGGATGCGCCTGGAGGTCGTCGTCGAGGGCACCGACGCGGCCGAACCCGGTCCCGGCACGGTGTGGAAGGAGTACGGCTTCAAGGGCAAGCCCACCGACCGGCACCGGCTGCCCCGCCAGTTCGCCCCGTACCACCTGCGGCTGGACTGGCTGATGTGGTTCGCCGGGATCTCCCCGGCCTACGCGTGGAGCTGGTTCATCCCGTTCGTCGGCAAGCTCCTGGAGAACGACCCCCGCACGCTGCGCCTGCTGCGCAGCAACCCCTTCCCGCACGCCCCGCCCACGTACGTCCGGGCCCGCCTGTACCACTACCGCTTCACCGACCGGCGCACCCTGCGGGCCACCGGGGCCTGGTGGGAGCGGAGCCTGGTGCGCGAGTACCTGCCGCCGGTCGACCGCGAAGGCCTGCGACGCGAGGGCCGGTGACGACCGCCCCGCACATCGGCCGCGCCGCCCTCGCGCGGGCCCTCAGCCGCGCCAGGGGGTGGGACGGATCTCGAAGCCGGTGAGCCCCTCCGGCTCCTCCTCGACGACCTCCACACGGTCCACGATGGACAGCGGTGAGCCCTCGTGCGACCAGGCCACCATCCGTTCCACCGCCTCCGGCGGACCCTCGAAGACCGCCTCGACCGTGCCGTCCGGCCGGTTGCGGACCCAGCCGGCGACCCCGCTCTCGTCCGCCGTCATTCGGCAGGTGTCCCGGAAGTACACCCCCTGGACGTCGCCCGTCACGACGACCCGCCGCCGGATCACGACGGCCGCACCTGGCGGACCGCCTCACGGAAGGCGTCGGCGTCCAGGACGGCCGCCCCGCCGGGGTCGTTGTTGAAGTACACAAACACGTCGGAGCCCTCCGGCCAGGTGTCCGCGATGCGGTGTGCCCAGGTGGTCAGCGCCCGGGAGCCGTAGCGGGGCCACGGCCGGGCGATGCCCTCATGGAAGCGCACGTACCCCCAGTCCGCGGTGCGCCACAACGGCGTCGCAGGGCGTGCCCGCCGGTCGGCCCAGCACAGCGCGGCGCCGCGGCGCTTCAGCAGGGCCCGGATCTCGGGGGTCCACCAGGAGGCGTGCCGCGGCTCGACGGCCACCCGTACGCCCTCGGGGAAGCAGTGCAGGCACGCCTCCAGGACCCGGGCGTCGGCCCTCAGGTTCGGCGGGAGCTGCAGCAGCACCGGCCCCAGCCGGTCGCCGAGCCCCTCGGCGTGCGTCAGCAGCCGCCGCACCGGCTCCTCCGGGTCGCGCAGCCGCTTCATGTGGGTCAGGTAGCGGCTGGCCTTGACCGCCATCACGAAGCCCTCGGGCGTGTGCTCGCGCCAGCTCGCGAAGAGCTCCCGGGACGGCAGGCGGTAGAACGCGTTGTTGCTCTCGACCGTGCCGAAACGGCGCGCGTACTCCTCCAGCCACAGCCGCTGCGGCACCTGGGGCGGGTACAGCACGCCGCGCCAGTCCCGGTACTGCCATCCCGAGGTTCCCACGAGCACGGACATCGCGCGGTCCCTGCCGGTTGCTTGCTGCTCCCCATTCAGGGTAGGTCGTAAGAAGCCCCGCATCTCCCCGCTCGCGGGGGTGGAACCATGCACTTCACAGACCGCGCGGATGCCGGACGGCAGCTCGCCGAGCGGCTGCGGCATCTGGAATTCGACAACCCCATCGTGCTCGGGCTGCCCCGCGGCGGCGTGGTCGTCGCCTACGAGGTGGCCCGCGCCCTGCACGCACCCCTGGACGTGATCGTCGTCCGCAAGCTCGGCGTCCCGTACCACCGGGAGCTGGGCTTCGGCGCCATCGGCGAGGGCGGCGCCAAGGTGCTCAGCGACGACATCGTCCGCATGAGCCACGTCTCCCGCGCCGACATCGACACCGTCGAGCACCGCGAGGAGGCCGAGCTGGCCCGGCAGGCGCACCGCTTCCGCGAGGGGCGCCCGCGCACGCCACTGGCCGGCCGTACGGTGCTCCTCGTCGACGACGGCGTCGCCACCGGCGCCACCGCCCTCGCCGCCTGCGAGGTGGCCCGCTCCCAGGGCGCCGCCCGGGTCGTCCTCGCCGTGCCCGTGGCCTCGCCCCAGTCGCTGCCCGCCCTGCGGCACGCCGCCGACGACGTGGTGTGCCTGTCGGCGCCGAGCGCCTTCTTCGCGGTGGGGGAGTGGTACCACGACTTCTCCCAGACCGCCGACGACGAGGTGTCCGGGCTGCTCAAACAGGCCGCCGCCCGGGGACCGCGGACCACCGAGGTGGACCTGGCCGTGGGTGGCGAGGCCGGGGTGCGGCTCGCCGGGACGCTGACCATGCCCGCCGACGCACGGGCCCTGGTGGTCTTCGCCCACGGCACCGGCAGCAGCCGGCACAGCCCGCGCAACCGGGCCGTGGCCGCCGCCCTCAACCAGGCCGGCCTCGGCACCCTGCTGTTCGACCTCCTCACCTCCGCCGAGGAGGCGGACCGGGCCAACGTCTTCGACGTCGAACTGCTCGCCGGCCGTCTGGTCGAGGTCACCGCGTGGGCCCGCGGGGAGAACCTGCCGCTCGCCTACTTCGGGGCCAGTACCGGCGCGGCCGCCGCGCTGTGGGCCGCGGCCGACCCCCGGGCCGCCCCGTACGTCTCCTCGGTGGTGTCCCGGGGCGGCCGTCCCGATCTGGCCATGCCCCGGCTCGGCGAGGTCAGGGCGCCCACCCTGCTCATCGTCGGCGGCCGGGACACCACGGTCCTGGAGCTGAACCAGCGCGCACAGGAGGCGCTCGAGTGCCCCAGCCTGCTCCACGTGGTGCCCGGCGCGACCCACCTGTTCGAGGAGCCGGGAGCGCTCGACGAGGTGGCTCACCTGGCGCGTGACTGGTTGGCCGGTCACCTCCCTGCGACGGCAGGTGAGTGACCGTACCCTGAGGTCAGGGGGTGTGGAAGGGAGCAGGAGGATGCGCCGATGAGCAGCACGGTGACCATGCTGGACTCACTCCCGCCGGCCCATCGCCGAGCCTTCCTGGAGCACGCCAGGAAGGTCAGCTTCCCGCAGAGCTGGCGCATCTGCGACGAGGGCAGATTCGCCGACCGGTTCTGGGTGGTCGAGTCGGGTGCCGTCTCCATCGACATGGACGTGCCCGGCCGAGGTGCCGTCTCCGTCGAGACCCTGGGGCCCGGCGAACTCGTCGGCTGGTCCTGGCTGTTCCCTCCCTACCGCTGGCAGGTCGGCGCCCACGCGCTGGGCTCGGTGGGGGCGTACGAGTTCGGGGCGGCCGAGATCCGCGACCTGTGCCGGGACAACCCGGTGCTGGGCCAGGCCATCGTGCTGGCCGCCGCGCAGACCATCGCCCAGCGGCTGGGTTCGGCCCGGGCCAGGATGCTGGACATGTACGGCCCGCGCCTGCAGGAGCACTCCTGACCGACGGAAACCGGCCACGTGCACGGCTCGCGGGGCACCTGCCGGTAGCGCTCCCCGTCCGAGAAGTCCCCGACGTGTCACCGCCGTTCACGGCGGTGTTCAAGGCGAGGTTCACGGTGGCGTAGGCCACGGGCCCGGTGGCCCGGGTCAGCGCACCCAGGTGTCGTCGGCGCCCCTCGTGCCCACCGGGCGGCGGAACAGCTCGTCGCGTCCCGCGTCGTACAGGACGAACGACCGGTGCGCCTGCGGGGCGGGGCGCACCGCGACCACCTCCGACTCCCGGAAGCCGGGCCACGCTTTCCCGGAGTGGCCGGCACCCTCGACCGCTTTCGGCGCCGACAGCGGATTGCCGCCCGCGCAGCGCACCCGGGGCACGCCGCGGTCGTCGACGAGCACCGCCGTGCCCGCCTCCAGCACCGCCGGGAAGGAGGTCGCGGAGCCGTCCGCGAAGCCGTGGTCGGTGACCCTGGTGTCGGCGCGCAGCAGCGCGGGGGTGAGCGACTTCAGGTGCCGCCCGATCCCGTCGGCGTCGATGCCCGCCACCCGGGCGAAGGCGGCCGCCTTGCCGGGGTCCGCGGTCAGGGATGCGGTCTGCTCGGCGACGTCGCAGGCGGCCTCGCCCTTGGTGCCGCCGTACAGGGCGCTCGTACCACCGGAGACGCTCGGCGCCCCGTACGCGGCGGAGGGCTTCGGGGTCAGGGTGGGCGCCGGGGCGTCCGGGGGCGGGGACTCCTCGGCCGTGCTCGCGGTGAAGGAGTCGAGGCCCGCCACCCGCGCCGGCTGGAGCACGACCTGCGGCCGGGTCGGTGACGGGCTGCGCCCGGGCGCCGCCGTGCCTCCGTCGCCGCCCCGTGTGACCAGGAAGACCGCCAGGACGAGCGCCGCGGCCCCCAGCGCCGCCAGGGCCGACAGCCCGGCGCTCGACGTCCACCACGGACGGCGGGCGTGCGCGGGCGGGTCGTGGCCGGGGCCGGGGGTGCCGGGTGGCTCCTGGGG
>NZ_JARAVO010000259.1:0-13106 GCF_033792805.1 Streptomyces sp. PA03-1a | reverse complement strand
CCGCCCGTGAGCCCCGCCAACGACCCCAAGGAGTACGCGTGATCACCGCACCCCGAACGCTGCTCACCCCGACCGGCGACCCGGCGCCCGTGGAGCGGGCCGCCGTCGACAGCATCCTCGACGGGCACGAGCCCGAGACGTTCCTGTGGGTCGTCTTCACCAAGCCGGACGGCGGCGCCCGCGTCTGGCACGCGTGGACCGACGGCGGCACCGCCCTGGGCGACCGCATCGACGGCCTCGCCACGGCGGCCGGTCTCGACGCCGCCGACTGGCTCCACATCGGCGACCGCCACTGCCTGCAGTCCACCCGGGGCCGTATCGAGATCCAGGCGTACCCGCTGCGCCCGGTCCTTGCCGACGTCCAGGCCGGAGTCCGAGGCCCCGACGACCGCCGCAACAGGCTCCGCGAGTTCGTCGACCTCGCCGCCGAGATGAACGGCAGCACGAAGCGCCCCGGCGAACCACCGTGGCTCGGCTACGGCCCCGCCATCGTCAACCGAGTGAGCGGGGCGGGGGGCCGCACATGAGCCGCACCGGCGGGTTCCTCGTCCTGTTCAACTCCCTGGCGTGTCTCGTCCTCGTCGGGCTCAGCGTGATGTGCGCGGAGCACGACGCCCCGCTGTTCGCCATCGTGTTCGCCGCCGCGTCGCTGCTGCCCGTGATGGCCATCCGCTGCGTGTTCGACGAAGAGGCCGCCGAGATCGAGCGACGCGCCCAGGTGCGGCCCGCGCCGCTGGACCTCGGGCTGGCGTACGACCCGATCCCGCCCGGTCCCGCCCGAGCGGCCGCGATCACCGCGCGCACTGAGTGCAACGCCTGGTGGTCGTCCATGGGCGAGGAGCACGACGCCGATTGCCCCCAGGCCCCTCGGTGGTCCGACTTCCGATGACCACGAAACGAGCCCCCCGCCCCGTCCTAACCGGGGCGGCGGGCCCGCACCCCGCAACCTACCTGGAGCACAGCGCCATGACCGACCCGTACGACCGCATCGAGTGCGACACCGACCGCGGTGAGAGCCCGTTCGGCTGGAGCGACGACACCGACCACCCGGCGCTGGACGCCCGCACCGCCGCCCAGATCCACGCCACCGCCGACCAGCTCGACGAGGAGGCCGGATCCGGCGCCTCGCACCCGCTCGCCGACAGGTTGCGTGGCCTGCTGCGCCCCCGCCGGGACGGCGAGCGGTGACCGGCGTGCGCCAGCTGGCCGTCGTCGCGCTCGCCGCCGGGGCGGCCTACCTCGCCGCCCGCCGGCGAGCACGGCCCCGCTGGGCGCCCGACTGGGCCGCCCCGCCCCGCGCCTGACGCTCCTGAACCGCCCGGCCGGACGACTCCCCGGCCGGGCCCTCAACCGGAAAGGCTTACCCATGCCTGAGCACGCCGCCGGACCCCGCTGCGGCAACAACCCCGCCGCCCGCCTCGCGCCCGGAGACCGAGAGGCCGTCGAGGACTTCCGGACCTACCTCGCCCACCGCACGGAATCCCAACGAATGACCCCTGCCTGCCTGGAAGTCGAGACCGTCGTCGAGGTCGCCGAGCGGCACCGCGAGGTCGGCGGCAGGCAGGTCCTCGTCGGCCGGTTCTGGGGGCCGCCCGGCACCATCGGCGCCCAGGGGATCGCCGTCGGCACCGGCTTCCAGGCCCTCGCCGACGACTTCCCGCCCGGTACCCGGATGGTCGTCACCGCCCGCATCGAACTCCCCGAGCAGTCCGAGGCGGCCCCGTGAAGCGCGCGTGGCACGCCTCGTGGCGCTCCCTCGTCGTCCTCGCCGGTATCGGCCTCGTCTTCGCCCTCGCAGCCCTCCTGGACGGATCATGACTACCCCCACGCAAGCCCTGGCCTTCAAGCAGCTCTGCGACAGCGGCATCCTGTGGCTGATCAACCGCGCCGTGTTCCACCCCCACGGCCTGGCCCTCTCACTTCACGCCGACGGGCGCGGCGTCGCCTACGGCTGGTCGATCGTGGCCGCGCCCGTCGGCGTCCCCTGGCAGTACGACCCCGAAGACGACGTGCGTTGGTACCGGGCGGCCAAAGCCACGCTGGACGCGGCGCAGGACGTCCGGACAGGCGCGTCCGGACCGTCCGGCGTTGCTGTCCTGGTGTCCCCGGACGGTGTCCGGACACCCCTCGCCCGCAACGACCTCGCACCCGTCGCACCGGCCCCGGCCAGCACGGACACCGCGTCCGGACGCGCGGACACCGTGTCCCCGGACACCGGCCGGACAGTGTCCGGACAGGGGGAGCGCCGCGCCGATGTACGGGCCGCGATCGACGCCGCGTTCGAGATCGCCGACACCCCCGCCGACGACGCGTGCGACCACCAGTGCCGGTGCGGGCACGACCACTGGGACCACAGCTCGCGCGGCTGGTGCAAGCAGTGCGACGACTGCCAGTCCTCCACCGGGCACTACCCCAGCGAGTGCTGGCACCAGGTGGACGAGTCGCCCGACCCGGCCCCGGAAGTCGTCCACCCCGACGGAGCCCCGCAGGTCACGGCGGTGCCCGAGCTGGACCGCGTCGACGTGGAGGACCTCGTCGGCTGGCTCGGCACCGTCCTGCCCGCCGACGTCCAGCACCTGGCCATCAGCGCGTGGGGCAAGGCGTGGGACCGCTCCGAAACGGCCCGCGCCGGCCTCGGCGCCGTCCGCCAAGTCCTCGCCGCCGACGGCCACCCGGCCGATGAGGACGCCGACCTGGGCCGTGCGGTCGCCGATCGTATCGCCCACCACCGAGGGCGCGCTGCCACCTTCGCCGCCACCCTCGACGAGGTCCTGGCCCACTTCACCAACGACACGCACCCCAGCCAGAAATGCAAGCAGACCGGCCACGTCCCTCTCGCCAGGATCAACCAGTGGCGGGCCGTCCTCACCAACGGTGGGGACGTAGCCGATGTCGCTTCCTGACCGGTCGGCAGTCATACGACAGCGGCCCCCACCCGGCACGGTGGGGGCGCCGCCGGTCAGCCGGGGCTGCCGAGCGCCGCGGCGAGCCCGGCTACGGGGCCTGAGCTGGCTGTTGCTGACCGCTAGCCGCAGCCGGAGCTCCCGGGGCCGCCGGCGAGGCTACCATGGCCTGAACCAGCGCCATCAGGACTTCCCGTCGCTGCTCATCAGCCAAGCCAGCATCAACAATCAGACGCTCCGCGGCCAGATACCTGGAGAACTCCAAGGGCTGATCGAAGTACGACCGCAGGTGTGTGGCCGCGGACTCCTGCGACTTGACGAAGGTCTTACTCACGTACCCAGCCAAAGCTGCGGCGACGGCTCCCAAACCGCCTGCCACGATGCTTCCAGTCGCGTTGCTCGCTTTCAGGGCCACAGCGATGAAGCCGACGAGGAGTGCGAAGCCGAGTCCCATGGAAATCTGAGCGTTCCGGAAGGATTTCTTGGCCTGGTCCTGAGCAATAACGTGATACAGCTCCAGCCGGGCATGCGTAAGCTCCCATTGCTCGGCAAGCGCAATTCTGCGTCCTTCCACGGGTGGCACTGCCGAGTCACCGTCCGGACGGGGAACCGGAACGTCAGTGGCCGTTCCGTTGCCAGGTCGGCCATACCAAACGTGAAGGTCTCCGTGGAGGTCTCCGCCGATAACGGGGGTAGCATCTCTTCGTACGGCATTTTCGAAAGATCGCTCAGCTTCGCGGACGCGGTCGCGACTTTCGCGGATAAGTGACCTGTTATTCCTGTAGCCCCGCTCCAGCACGTAGAGTGCGGGCGCGATGAGCGCTAAAACGATCGCCGTGAAAGTTTGGCGAGTGGACGTATCGTCCGACCTGAGGGCAGCGATCGCGAATCCCAACGCTGAACCGAAAAGCACGCATGCCGTGATGACGGCCACGCGCCGGACGCTGAGCAGATTGTTGAGCGGACGGCGTCTCTCGGCCCCATCGCGGGAGTTCGGTACCTCGGGTGTCTCGCTACTCGGCATGCGTATCAGCATGGCGACGCCCCTCTGCGGCGTCCACCGGTTCCGAATCACTGAGCACACGAGACGGCTCCCATCCGGCACAGGTGGGTCCCGCCGCGTGGCGCCGGTCAGCCGGCGGTCGGCGTCCGCTCGACCGAGGCGACCCGCACCGACTTGATGTCGGAGATCTTGCCGTTGCCGATCTCCGCGTCCAGCGGTGCCGAGTCCCCGGTGTTGACCTTGCCGACGCCGAGCTTGTCCGCCGTCACGCCGGTCGACCCGAGCACGTCACCGTCCTTGTCCAGGAACTCCATGGACACGAAGTAGTCCGCGGTCTCCTTGCCCAGGTTGGTGATCGTGTAGTGGACCACGTAGGCGTTGTCGCCCCAGGTCTGGTGATTCTCGAACCCGGACTTCACGACTTTCACGTGGCTCACGGCGCCCGAGGCCTCCGCCTTCGCCGACGCGGCAGCCGAAGCCTTCGCTGCCGCGGTGGAGTCGTTCGTCGCCGACGTCGATCCGCTTCCGGAGGAGCAGGCGGTGAGGGCCGCCGCAGCGGCCAGGGCCACGGTGGCGAGGGCAAGCCGGGTACGCATCTGGTGGTGCCTTTCTGGTGGTTCTGGGAGCGCAGAACCTAACGGCGCCAGCCCGGCAGACGCGGAGGAATCGCCCCGGACCGCACGAAGGAGGCAGCGCTCGATCGCATGCCCGCAGAGCGCGCAGCAGGCGCGCGGTCAGCGGCTCCCGGCTTCCCGGATGCTGGCCTCCAGCGCCGCCATCAGGTCCACGGCCGGCACCGGCTCCTCCGGCTCCTCCAGCCCCGCCCCCGTCATCTTCGCGACCACCAGCTGCTCCAGCGCCGCCGCGTACTCGTCGTGCAGCTCGGCGATCTCCACCCCGGCAAGCTGATCCATCAGCAGCTCGGCAAGCTCCAGCTCCCGCTCCGTCACCGGGGCCGCCGACGACAGGTCGTCAGGCTGCCGGATCTCTTCCGGCCACAGCAGCGTGTGGAGCACGAGCATCCCGTGCCGGGGCCGCAGCACCGCCAGCCGCTCCCGGGTGCGCAAGGTGACCTTTGCAACCGCCACCGTCCCGTGCCTGGCCAGGGCCTCCACCAGGAGCGCGTACGGCCGCTGACCCTGCTCGCCGGCGGCGCCGACCCAGTACGGCTTGGAGTAGAGGACCGGGTCGACATCGCGCTCGTCGACGAAGCCGAGGACGTCCACGGTGCGCTTCGTCGGGAGGGGGAGAGCGGCAAGGTCCTCATCGAGGAGCACGACGGTGCGGCCGTCCGGCCGCTCCCACCCTCGGGCGATCTCCGACTGCGGAACCTCGACGTCCTCGCTCTCACAGACCCTCCGATGCCTGATCCTGGAGCCATCGCGCACATGAACCTGATGGAACCCGGTGCCGTGCTCCTCGGTCGCCGAGTACAGGTGCACAGGCAGACTGACCAGGCCGAAGCTGACGTAGCCGGTCCAGATCGCGCGCATACCGACAGCGTGGGATGCGGGGCAGTTCGGTGCACGGTGGACGAGCCCGCCCGGCGCTGGCCCTGCCTCGCCCACGTTGCGGTGGCGCCACTATCCTCGCGGCACAGGTCCGCGACCAGGGGGAACCATGGGGATTGCCGTGCTTGCGATCATGGTCATTGGGGGCGCATTGCTGGCGACCGCCTACCGGGACGCGGTCCGGCGCTTCCTGAGTGTCGTGAGCCCCAGCCACGTTCTCACGCGGGGCTTCGCCCGGGTCTTCGGAGCAGGGTGCGCCCTCTCCGGCGTTGTGTGGATCGGAATCCTGCTCACCGGTCACTGATCCGGCGTCGCGTCAGCCGCGGAGCTCCGCCTCGGGGCGGCACTCCTCACACGGCGAGACGACGTCCACCTCCAGCGCCACCAGCGCCTCCTGCCGGGTGAGCGTCCCGCCAGTGGCCTTCCGGCAGCCGGCCCGGTGCAGGACGCCCCGGCCTCCGCCGTCGCCCACCGGCACGTGCGCGAGCTTCCACCCCACGGCCGCCGGCTCCTGCCCGGCCGGCTCTGTCGACGGCCGGCCCGGCACGCGGATCGCCTCCGGGGACCACCAGTAGCGCCGCCAGTAGTGCACCGGCCACCCGTCGGCCTCGAGGAAGCACACCCGCATGAGGAGCGTGACCCGCCCGTCGGAGTGCTTGAACTTCACGAAGACGGTCGCCTGGTGCCACTGGCCGCCGACCCGCACCTCCACCCGCGGCCGCCGGTCCGACGGGTACGCCTCGACGTCCGCCCCGGGCACGCCCGTCGGCAGATCCCCGTGGTGGACGCGCACCACGTCGCCGTCGAGGAGCTGCTCCTCGACCGGGCTCACCGCGCGGGACTCCATGCGCATCCCGGCCTCGTCCCAGTAGAACCAGGCGCGGCGGCGGCCGTCGGGCAGGGCCGGCCAGAGGATCAGGTGGAGTGCGACCCGCCCGTCCGGGTACTCGCGGCGCTCGCTTGCGATAGCCCGGTGCGGATGCCCGGCGATCTGCAGGCGGACCCTGGGCCGGTTGTGTTCCGGGTACGCCTCGGTGACAGCGACCGGCTCGGCGCCGTCCCCGGGTCGCCGGGCGGCACCTCCACCGCATCACGCCAATCGCTCACGTGTTCGACTGTAGGGCGGGGGAGAGGGCGCAACCAACCCCGGACGGCAGCGCTCACTCATTCGAGTGGCCATGGACCCCGGCGCAACCGGCCCACGCCGGCCGCACGTGCACAGGCCATGAGCCCAGTCGAAAACGACCTCTTCCCGCCCCCCGACCGCGACGCCTTCGACATCGTCCTCACCGGCCCCGTCGACCAGGTCGCACGCGTCCGCGCCTGGATCGAGGCCCGCGCCGCCGGCGACGGGAGCAGCATGCTCACCGACCAGCCCGACGGCCTCGCCCGCTGCCGCATGCGCATCGTCGCGCCGCCGGAGATGGACGCGACCTGAGGAACACCAACACGAGGGTTTCGGCGATTCGCGGGCGGTAATACGACCTCGCAGAGCCGCAGTGCACCTGCCCTACAGCGGCTCCCGAAGGGCCTCCGCCCCTCGGCACCCTTGTAGATCGGGGCTCCCTCCCCTCCGGGCCCCGATCGGCGAGGAGGACATGATGGACGAGACAACCCGCATGCACCGCCCGGGCGAGAAGGTCCCGGTCAGCGGCATCTACGAGTGCACGTGCGGCGAAGGGCACCGCTTCACCATCACGAGCACCAACGTGCAGGGCCACACCTTCCCGCCAGTTCCGGAACACTGCTCCGGCATCGGCTGGAACCTCATGATCCCCGCCCGCGTGGAGCACAGCCCATAGCCCCCCAGCAGCCCGCCCGGTTACGTGGTGAGTGCCGGGCGGGCCCACGGCGCGGCCCCGCCGGCGCGTCCTTCCCAGTCCTCGGCGGGGCCGCCCCACGCTCGCCCGGCGACCTACTCAGCCGGCACCGCAGGCCCGCGCCCCGCCAGCCGGACACCCGGCCCCCACAGCTCCATCTGCTTCTGCAGGCACGAGTCGCACAACGGATTGCCACCCACGCCGTAACGGACACAGGGCTCGAAGCACTTCCGGCAGGAACCGTTCGCGATCCTCGGGGGCAGGGGTGTCGGAGTGGCCATGCCGCGCACCCTAACCCCGGGCACTGACAGCCGACCGGATCGTCACTCTCGGCATTCGACTGAACGCTCCCTGCTACCCTCGACCTAGATCCACCAGGCAGGCCCGGCACCCCACCCCGCCGGACCACCACGGCCCTACGGTCAGGCCGTGAGCTCATCACAGCGGCCCCCGCCAGTCACCCGGCGGGGGCCGCTCCCCGTTCGGACCAGCGCAAACACCACGAAAGCCGCAATCCTGTACGATCCCGCGCACGGTTGAGGGCAACCCCGGGGCCGGGCGGCAAAGGCCACTGCCGCCCGGCCGCCCTCATTCGGTCGTGGGCTCCTCGGTGCTCTTCTTGCGCGGGCGGTCCCGGCCGGAGCCGGAATAGCCGCGCTCGATGTCCTGGACCGTCGCGAGCGATACGCCGAGCTGGGTGGCGATGCTGCGGTACGGGACATGTTCGGCGCGCTGGTCAAGAACGTACTGACGTCGGAGGGCCTTGAGCTCCCGGGTGGTCTCGGGCTGCGCGCGGAGGACTTCACTGATCGCCCGCGCCCGGGCGGCAGGGTCCTCCATCCGCTTGAGGGCTTCCAGCGCCTCCTGCACCCGCCGCGCCTCCTCGCCATCCGTCAATCGATCGGCCATCCCGCTCCTTTTGTCGGGTTGCCGCTTGATCAGCGTATGGGACTCCCGTACGCTCAAACAAGGCAACCCACGTTGCTCAGCACAAAGCCCCAGCCCGCGTGGTTGCACACGGGGGCCGGGGCTGCTGAAAACGACGCCGCCCGGTGGTTGCACACCGGGCGGCGCCTCAACCCCGGTTCGTGGTTGCACACGGGCCGGGACGCCAGACACCTGCTGACACAGGAGCTGACACAGTGCACCTTACTGATCTGACCTTCCCTGGCCCCCAGTGCGGGGCCGGTGAACTGCCGTTCGTCGTCGGCCAGTGGGACGACGCGAACGAGCGCGTGATCCCGCGCTTCCCGCGTCCGCGCCGGTCGCCCGAGTCGGCGGGGGTGACGGTCTGATGGCGCGACCGACCTCCCAGGAGCGGGTTGCCGCCCTGCATGCCCAGGCGCGTGCCGACTACGGCACGCCGGACGAGCGGGCCGCCCGCCGCACCGAGTACGACGAGGGCATTGCCCGCGCGCAGAGCCGTGCCGACGTGAACGAGGCCGTGGCCGTCGCCTTGGCGGGAGGTGGCCGGTCGTGACCTGGCGCCTGCCCGATCCGGGCGAGAAGCCCAGCAAGAGCTCGAAGAAGAACCGCGAGGGCCACCGCAACGGCGGCGCCGACCGGGCCGCGCGGGAGGGCCAGGCCTGGGAGGACAACGACCGCGCCCACGAGCGCGTCGGCCGCTGGCGACGCCGCCGAGGCTGACCTACCCCCCGTCCCGTGGGCCGGGCCCGACTTTCCTGCGGGCCCGGCCCGCTTGCCGTTACCCGACGTCCGAAAGGGACACCCCGTGACCGACACCGCGCCTTCGGTCGCCCGCCGCTCGGCCCGCTCCTTGGCGGCCGAGCGAGCTTTCCGCGATCGCCTCGCCGAGCTGGGCGCCACGCTGCTTGAGCCTCAGTGGCTCGGCAACAAGGCGCCCCACCGGGTGCTTTGTGCTGGCGGGCATGAATGCCTGCCTCGGCCTGGCAATGCGATGCGGGTTGGCATCTGCCGGATCTGCGCCGGGGGCGACAGCAAGTCGGCGGAGGCGCGGTTTCATGCGTGGCTCACGGAGCTTGGGGCAACGCTGCTCGAACCGCAGTGGCTCGGCACCCACGCTCCGCACCGCGCGCTGTGCCCAGCCAGACACGAGTGCACCTACACCCCCGCCGGCGCGAAGCGCGGCCGAGGGTGCCAGAAGTGCGCCCGTATCCGTATGAACGATGCGAAGAAGGCACGCGCCGAGAGCGCGTTCCGCCAGCGGCTCGCAGAACTCGGGGCAACCCTTCTGGAGCCGGAGTGGCTTGGTTCGCTTGAAATGCACAGGATTCGCTGCCAGTACGGGCATGAGTCGACTCCCCGTCCCGCTGACGTCCAGCAAGGGCATGGCATCTGTCGGGCGTGCGTAGGACTAGATCCAGCAACCGCTGAGGCGAAGTTCCGCGCCCGCCTGGCCGAGCTGGGCGCCACCTTGCTTGAGCCCGAGTGGCTGGGTAATCACGCTCCCCACCGGGTGCTCTGCACGGCTGGGCATGAGTGCGCGCCACGACCCAGCAACGTGGCGCGGTGGGGTGTGTGCCTCCGCTGCCGCGGCTGGGACTCGAACGCCTTCTACGTCGTGTCCAACAGTGACGGTGCTCTCAAATTCGGCATCACAACGGGAGACGGGCGCTCACGCCTGTCACGTCACGCTGGCGCAGGCTACGAGACAGTCCACCGCCTGCTGACCGGCCTGCCGGACGGGATCGCCCCCCGCCTGGAACGTGACGTCCTGGCAACACTGCGCCTCGCCGGCGAACGCCCCTTGCACGGACGGGAGTACTTCCCAGACCGCGTGCGTGCCCTCGTCCTGGACGTCGTCGACAACTACCCGATTGGCACCTCCGGCACCGCAAGGAAGGTCTCTGCATGAGCACTGAGCGCCCCACCGAGGACACGACGCCAGTCCAGCCGCGCATCCCTGGCGTTCGCTACCGAAAGGCCGAGCGGTACCGCCTTGAAACCACGGTGATCGATGGCGTGCCCGAGACCCGCAAGGTGCTGTACACCACGTGGGAGCCGGTGCCACCGCGCGACTGGGACGACATCATCGTGCGAGGCGTAACCGCCGTCGCGGTCGGCGTGACGGTGCTGGCCCTCGCGGGCACGACGGCCGCCATCGGCGGCCTGCTGCACCGGGTTGTGCCCGTCGCCATCAGTTATGGCACCGCTCTCGTCTTTGATCTGAGTTGGCTTGCCAGCATCGCCATCGAGCACGTCGAGCGGCTCTACCCGCCGCGCGCCCGCGCCGCCCGCAATACCGGGTGGGTCGCCCTGCTGATTTCGATGGGCTCGATCGTCGCGTTCGGCGGCGTCATGGAGCAGTGGGCCGCGGGCTGTGTGGCGGCCGCCGTTCCGCTGCTGTCGAAGGGCCTGTGGTGGCTGGTGCTCCGCACGTACGCGGTGCCGCTCAGCGATGGCGTGGCGTTCTGGATGCACCGCCGCCGGGAGAAGGCCGTTGCGACCCTCGCCGTGGCTGGGCAGCTCCGCCGCATCGACCGGCACCGCCGGTATGCGGAGGCGGTGTACGGGCCGCAGGCGTCGACGGCTGCCGAGATCCTCAGCGCGCCCGCGCAGGCGTTGCCGGTCGTCGAGGTGCCCGGACACGTCGCGGACACGTCCGGACGCCCGGACCCGGACCCGTCCGGACAGCCCGCGCCCACGGCACCGGAGCCTGCGCGGACAGTGTCCGGACACGACGAGGACACCGGGCCGGACACGGCCGAGGAGCCGCCCGCGCCGGTGCCGCCTGTCGCGCCGGTCGGCGGGTCCATCGCGGCCACCATCCGGGCCGAACTCGCCAAGGACAAGAGCATCAGCGACGAGGACCTGATCGAGCGCGTGCGGGCCGTCCACCCTGACCGGGACGACAGCAAGCTCGCCGGCACCGTGGTCCGGACCCGGCACCGGCAGGAGAACCCGCCCAAGAAGAGCAGGCGGGGCGCTTGATGAGCCTCGTCGCGGTCCTCGTCCTCGCCGCCGCGGTGGTGTGGGTATACCGGCGCTCCCAGCACCGAAGTGGTGCGGGAGCGTCGGCCGCCGCCCGCGCCCGCCAGCTCCGCACCCCGGCCGTACGCCTCGCCACGCTCCTCGGCATCAGGACCCGCGCCGAGCGCCTGGCCCGCCGGTACGACGCGGGCGCCGAAGGGGAGCGGCGCACCGCCCGCCAGATCAACCGGCCGCGCCAACGTCGACCACCTCGCCATCAGCCCCTCGGGCACGGTGATCCTGCCGGACACGAAGCGCTGGGACGCCCGGTTCCCGGTCTACGTCGCCGGTGAGCACCTGATGCACGGCGGCCGGATCGTCACCGGCCGGCTTGACGCCCTCGCCCACGAGGCCGCCGCCGTCGCCCGTGCCCTCGGCGTCCCCGTGGTGCCCCTGGTCGTCGTCCAGGGCGCCCGGGTCGCCGACAAGCAGCTGTCGTTCCGGGGCGTCCGGATCGTGTCCGCCGACCGGGCCTGCGACGTCATGCGGCGCCTCGGCCGCCCCCACGGCCGCAGCAGCCGACGCCACCTCACCGAGCTTGCCCTGCGCAAGCTCCCGCCGCGAACGGACGTGACCCGATGACCACCACCGAGCCCGGCGCTGACGAGCGGCGCATCGGCATGATCCTCCGTCACTTCGGCGTCGGCTACACGCCGACCGGCGACGCGGAGGAGGAGACCGAGGAGCGCACGCCGCAGCCCCGCCGGTGGCCGCACCCGCCGCCGCTCTGGGTTCTCGGCAAGACCAAGCCGATGACGGAGGCCGATAGGGAAGACCTGGACGGCGAGCCCGAAGAGGAGGAGCCGGGGGAGGAGCCGAAGCGCAGGCGACCTGTCCGGCGCCCACGGACACGGCGTCCGGACAGGGAGGACGAGGAGGAAGAGGAAGAGGACGGCGAGGACGAGCCGAAGCGGACCGCCCGCCGCCCGAAGACCCGGACCGTCAAGAAGACGAAGGCGGGGGAGGGCGACGACGAGGACGACGACGAGGACGAGGAGCCGCGGCGGGCGCGTCCGCAGCGCCGCCCGCCGTTCGCCGCCCCCGGCGTCCCGAAGCGCCGCAAGTCGCTGCTCATGTCAGTCCGGACGATGTCCGGACACCACCGGTGGGCCATCTACAACGGCGCCGCGCTCGCGCTGGGCTTCGCCTTCGGCCTGCCCCAGTTCTTCACCGCAGAGACCGCCTACCTCGTCGCCACCAGCAGCTCATGGGCCGACCCGAACTGCCTGTTCTGGTACGCCGTCACCGCTGGGATCGCCTGGGTGGACTGGCGAACCCGCCGCTGGTGGCCCGGCCTCGCCCTCCTCCTGCGCGTCCCCGCCGCATCCCTCGTCGTCGGCGTCCTGCTCTACGGCGACCCCACCTGACCGCCCCTCCCGGAACGGAACAAGCCCGTGAACAGCTTCCTCGGATCGCTCGGCACCGTCGGCGTCGCCCTCGCCCTGTCCGCGCTGCTGCTCCTCGGCACCCAGCCCGGCGGCCGGCTCAAGCCGCTCCCGTGGGGCGCGTGCCTCGTCCTGAGCATGGTGGCGGGCAGCGCCTTCAAGGCAGCCGGGCCGCCGTTCTCGTTCGTCTCCGACCTCGTCGGCGACGGCGTCGGCCTGGCGAAAGGCATCCTGCCCGGCCTGACGATGCCCGCCCTCGCCCTCACCATGGTCATCATCATCCTGTGGAAGAAGCTGACCCTCCGCGGCATCAGCGTCATGGGCATCGCGTTCTGGTACGTCGCAGCCGGAGCCGGGGGAGCGTGGAGCGTCCTCGCCGACCGCATCCACCTCATCGCGCAGAGCGCGGCATGAGCGCCGTCCACGTCGTGCCCGACCCCGGCGACGACGAGACGCCGGGGGAGGAGCCGGTCGACGACGAGGACCAGGAGCACGAGCTGGTCGACGACGACGGGCAGGAGGCGGGGGAGGAG
>NZ_JARAVO010000258.1:0-13110 GCF_033792805.1 Streptomyces sp. PA03-1a | reverse complement strand
CACCCCCCCCCAGCACGCCGATCGCCCGAAGGCATCGCGATGGTGTCATGAAGCACAGCGCCGTGACATTGCCGGATCCCGGCAATCTTTACGCGTTCTTTACGCCCCGCTGACGGCGCAGTTACTGCCAGCGGGTGCGGTGCTCAGCGGTGCCGTAGGCGCGGACCACGCTCGCGACGGCGTCGGTGACCGCTCTGCCATGGAACGGAAGTTCATCCGCCGGGCGTCCGGCGACGGCATGACGGTACGGCCGCCGGCCGGACTTTTCCGGCGGCGCACCCGCGGCACCCCCGGTTGGTCGGTCAAAACACAGCGATATTTAATTTCCCGGCATCTTCTCCTTACCGGAAGCCGGGACATGTCGGGAATGCCGATCCAGAAATGTGTTCTTGCGCCACCGGATCAGCCTCGGATAACTTGTCGACCCATCAACAGGCGGAGGCACAGCCGGAGATGGGCCTCCGGCCTTCCGGAATGCCGGGCACTTCGTCGCGCAGAGCGTCAGCCTCGGGCAGGGGATTCTCAAACCGAACCCTTGCCCCCATTCGTGTCGAGGAGTTCTCGTGCGCAGCATTAGGTCGGCAAGAAAGATTCCCGCTGGAACGTCCGCCAGTACTCGGCTTCCCAACCGTCTCCGTCTCGGCGCCGTCGCGACCGCGCTCGGCGCGACGCTGGTCTTGGCCTTCCCTGCTGAGGCGAACGCCGCGGTCCTGCAGCTGCTGCCCCAGAACGCCGATGGCCTGGAGCAGTCCTTCTCCCCGGCTTACGACTACGACAAGGACGGCTGCTACACCACGGCCGCCATCGGCGCCGACGGCACGCTCAATCCCGGCTTGAAGCTGGGTGGGGACGTCAACGGGCACTGCCACGACTACGCCCAGCTGGCCAACGCCAACACGTACTCGCGCGAGAAGTGCAACAACGACTGGTGCGCCGTCGTCTACGCCAGTTACTTCGAAAAGGACCAGGCCACGCTCGGCCCCGCGGCCATCGGCCACACCCACGACTGGGAGCACGTCGTGGTCTGGATCCACAACAACCAGGTCGAGTACGTCTCGGCGTCCCAGCACTCCGGCTACCAGATCGCCGCCCGCTCCGCGATCCGTTTCGACGGCACCCACCCCAAGATCGTGTACCACAAGGACGGTGCCTCGACACACTGCTTCCGCTTCGCCAACACCAACGACGAGCCGCCGGAGAACGCCACCGGAGGCTGGTTCTACCCCCGCCTCGTCGGCTGGGAGGGCTACCCGGCGGGCTACCGGGACAAGCTCATGAACGCGGACTTCGGCTCGGCCACCATCAAGATCAACGACGCCCGCTTCAACTCCACCCTCGCCAACTCCAAGCCCTCCGGCATCCCCTTCGATCCCAACGCCTGAGCCGTGCGCGGACGGCGATCCGTCGGATTGCCGTCCGCGCGGGGCGTGTTCTCGGCGCCGCGGCCGCCTTTGCCAGGTGGGCTCAGCCGTCTCCTGGCTCCGTGCCGGGTTACTCGGACCGCGGCCGTGCCGGGCCCTTGACCCTCACGTGGCGTCAGGCTGCATAGTCGGGTGCCGTGGAGGACCACTGGACCGTGGGACGCGTGGCCGATCTGGCCGGCGTGAGCGTCCGCACGCTGCATCACTATGACGAGATCGGCCTCGTCCAGCCGTCGGGGCGGACCGCAGCCGGATACCGGGCCTATTCGGCGGGCGACGTGGAGCGGCTACGGGAAGTGCTGGCCTACCGGCGGTTGGGCTTCGGGTTGCGGGAGGTCGCGGAACTCGTCGGCGACCCGTCCACCGACGCGGTCGCGCACCTGCGCCGACTGCGCGGCCTGCTGCTGGAGCGGCGTGATCGCGCTGCCGCCATGGTGACGGCCATCGACAGGGAACTCGAGGCACGGGCGAAGGGCCTGAAGGTGACGCCGGAGGAACAACTCGAGATGCTCGGCGCACGGCTGTACGACGCGATCGGCGGCGCCTACACCGCGACACGGCGTACCGAGCCGCGGATCGCCGCGCAGATCCGGGACGCGCTCGGGGACGCGCAGACGGTGCTGAACGTCGGGGCCGGCACCGGCTCCTACGAGCCTGCTGATCGCGACGTGACCGCGGTGGAGCCGTCGGCGGTGATGCGGGGGCAGCGGCCTGCCGGTGCGGCGCCTTGCGTGGCCGCTGCCGCGGAGAGCCTGCCGTTCGGGGACCGGTCCTTCGACGCCGCGATGGCCGTCTCCACCGTTCACCACTGGGGGGATCCGATAGCGGGGCTGCGCGAGATGCGGCGCGTGGCGCGCCGCGTGGTGGTGCTCACGTTCGACACCGACGAGCCCGGGTGGCAGGACCGGTTCTGGCTCACCCGCGACTACCTGCCCGAGTTCGCCGCCGTCCTCGCGGATTTTCCCTCGCTGGCCGCGATGGCCGACGCGATCGGCGCCCGCGCTGAGCCGGTGCCCATCCCGTGGGACTGCGCTGACGGCCTGTTCGAGGCGTACTGGCGCCGGCCGGAGGCGTATCTGGAGGACCGCGTGCGCCGTGCGATGTCGGTGTGGACGAGGGTCGGACCGGAGGCCGAGCAGCGGGCGGTGCGAAGCCTCAGCGACGACCTGGGCTCCGGCCGGTGGGCTGAGCGCAACGGCGACCTCGCCGGCCTCGACGCGGCAGATCTCGGCCTCCGCCTGCTCATCGCGTGAGCTGGTCGCAGCGTCAGCGTCGGCTCCCGGGCGGCCCGCCGGTCTTGTGCGGCGGTGAGCGGGCACAGCGCTGTCCGGACCCCGTGGTGATTGCCGCGGGGCACGACGCGGGTCCGGCCACGGCGGGCGGCACCGCGCTCGGGCGGCTCGGCGCGGCTCAGCCAACTGCGGGTCACAACGATGTGATGCTACGTCAGTGCGTGGAGCCGGTGGACGCAGGCCGTCTACCGGCGGCTCGACAAGCCGTTCCGGTACGGACTCACGCGGGGCGGTTGGGGCGGCTGCTCACCTCGCAGCTGCCGGGCTGCCCCGTAACCCCCACGGCATCGGCGGCGGACAACCCGGGGCGGTCATCTCGACGACCCGCGACGACGAGGAGGAACCGGCCCCATGACTGGAGCAAGCGGCAGGGTGGTGTTGGTGACGGGCGCCAGCAGCGGGATCGGTGCGGCCACCGCGCGCCTCCTCGGCGCACGCGGGATGCGCGTGGTGGTCAACTACCTCCGCAGCGGCAAGGCGGCTGAGGAGGTCGTGGCGGACATCGCCGCCGCAGGCGGCCAGGCCATGGCCGTGCAGGCAGACGTGCGCGAGGTCGCGGCCGTCGAGGGCATGGTGGAGCAGGTCCGGACGGCATGGGGCGGCATCGACGTGCTCGTGCACAACGCGCTCATCCCGTACGTGGTCACGTCGTTCCAGGACATGACCTGGGAGGAGCTGGGCGGCAAGCTCGACGCCGAGATGCACGCCGCCTTCACGGTCACGAAGGCGGTCCTGCCCAGCATGACCGAGCAGGGCTGGGGACGCATCGTATACCTCGGCACCGGCCTCAGCCGCCGGCCCCGGGCGGGCATGATCGCGCTCGGCACGGCCAAGGCCGCGCTGGAACAGTTCGCCCGCTACCTCGCCCAGGAACTCGGACCGCAGGGCATCACGGTCAACGTCGTCGCGCCCGGCCCCGTGGAGGACACCCGCGTGTCGGCGGACGTACTCGACGACGCGGTCAAGGAACGGCAGGTGGCCGCCACCCCTCTCGGCCGCCTCGCACGCCCGGCCGACGTCGCCCGGGCGGTCGCCTTCTACGCCGCCGAGGACAACGCCTTCATGACCGGCACCACCGCCGCGGTCAACGGCGGGCTGTCCATGGACTGACGCGCCGCCGGCGGCCGCACGACCTGAGGAAGGGCGCTCGCGCACACGTCGGAACCGGACGGCTATGCGACCGTGCCGAGATCGGCGGTGAGCCAGCGTTCCGGCCGCATACGGACCACGATGTGATCGGCGAGTTCCACCTCCGCCATGGCCACGAATCTGTCGAGTGCCTCACCCGAGAGATAACGGCGGGCCATCTCGCGATGGAGCGCGCTCGTCCCCGTGGTCACTTCGGCAACCGGCCCCTCGACCGAGACGTACCGGGGCGTCGGCTCCGTGCGCTGGACCAGCAGGCTGAAGCGGCCCGCCGCCCTGATCAGCGTCATCTTCCGAGAGCCCGCGCCGGTGAGGATCCAGGGCAGGCCGCCGGGCTCGTAGGCGTACCAAATCGGAACCATCAACGGTCCGCGGTCGTCGCCGGCGGCGACGCCCAGCGCGGCTACATGCGACTCAGCCAGAAAGCTTTCACGTGCCTCGCGGGAAAGTTCCATGCCTCGACTGTAGGCCCCGCCACTGACGGCGCCTCCGCGCGACCGGGCAGGCAGAGGGCCCCGGGATCGGAAACACGCGCTGCGTTCGCGATGCTCCGGGATGGCGCCTTCCACGAACCGCGGCCTGTCCGGGCGGTCGCTCGGCAGACCTAGACCATGCAGGAGGTGATCCGCGGGGCCGTAGTAGATCTTCCAGTCGGCATGGACCCCCACGGCGCCGTCCTTCTGGCACCGCAGCCCAACCGTCACCCAGCGGACGGACCCGTCGTCGGCGAGCGAGAACGCGACTGCCGTCTCGAACTCCTCGCTGTCCGCAACGAACGCGCGCCCGCCGCACCCACCGCAGACGGAAGAAGCGATCTTCACCGGACGGTCGTCGGCAGCGTTCCGGACAAGCACCGCGAGGTCCGCGGAGACACCCTCGGCGACCTGATCATCAGCATGCGCAGGAGCATCGTTCTTCACCTTCACCCATGGCATGGGGCCCCCGCTGCGGCCGTCAGGACCGCTCCGACCCGCACACAGCGCTCCCCCGGCCCTGAACAGCCGCCCGGGCAACCGCTGTCGATAACCTGACCGGGTGACGACCGACCTGACTCTCCTGTCGCGCGTGGCCTACCGCGGCCAGGAGATCACCGCGCCCCGGCTGCGCGGGCTGCTCGCGCTGCTCGCAAGCGAGCTGCGCTCCGGTTGCAGCACCAGCCGGCTGGTGGACGGGCTGTGGCAGGACGAGCTGCCGGCCAACCCCGCCAACGCGCTGCGGATCCTGGTCTCCCGGGCCCGCTCCCTGCTCGGCGCCGGCGTCGTCGTCAGCACCCCCACCGGCTACCGGCTGGCGCTGACCGAGGAGCAGGTCGACGCTTCGGCGGCGGTCCGGTGTGCAGAGGCCAGCGCCCGCCACACCCGGGCCGGGGATCACGCCGCCGCCCTGGCCAGTGCCGAGGAGGGCCTCGCCTTCTGGGACTCCGCCCCGGACCCCGACGCCGCGCCCGTTGACCCCGTCGAGGAGCTGCGCGCCGAGCGGGCGCCGCTCTACGACTCCCTCGTACGCTCCCGCGCGCTCGCCCTCGCCCGGCTGGGACGACGGGCCGAGGCCCTGGCGCCGCTCACCGAGGTCTTCGCCCGGACCCCGCGCGACGAGGAGGTACTGGCCGAACTGCTGCGCGCCGAGGCGGACACGGCCGGGCCGTCGGCGGCGCTCACCCGCTACGACACGTACCGGCGCGAACTCCGCGACGGCCTCGGCAGCGACCCGGGCCCCGGCCTCAAGGCCGTGCACCAGCAGCTGCTGCAGGTGGAGGCACCCACGGTCCGGTACGGGGTGCCGCACGATCCGAATCCGCTCCTGGGTCGGGACGAGGATCTCGCCGCCGTGGCCGGGCTGCTGCACTCCTCGCGGCTGGCCTCGATCGTCGGCCCCGGCGGGCTGGGCAAGACACGCCTCGCGTACGCCGTCAGCCGCCAGGCGGAACAGCGGACGGTGCACTTCATCTCGCTCGCCGGAGTCAGCACGGACCACGACGTGGCCGGCGAGGTGGCGTCGGCGCTCGGTGGCGGGTCGGACGCGCCCGCCAAAATCGTCGCCGCACTGGGCACCGACCCCACGCTGCTCGTGCTGGACAACTGCGAGCAGGTCGTCCAGGGCACCGCCGACCTGGTGCGCGAGCTGGTGGCCTTGTCCAAGGACCTGCGGGTGCTGGTCACCAGCAGGGCACCGCTCGGGCTGAGCTCCGAAGCGGTGTACCAGCTGCCGCAACTGAGCCTGGCAACCTCCATCGAGCTCTTCGAACAGCGGGCCCGGGCCGCACGCCACCACGTCGAACTCCCGCCCTCCGCCGTGGCGGAACTGTGCCGCCACCTGGACGGGCTGCCGCTCGCCGTAGAGCTGGCCGCGGCACGGGTGCGGGTATTGACCGTCCCCGAAATAGCCCGCCGCCTCGGCGACCGGTTCGCGCTGCTGCGCGGCGGGAGCCGGGACGCACCCGAACGGCACCGCACCCTGCACGCCGTCGTCGAGTGGAGCTGGAACCTCCTGGAGGAAGACGCCCGGGCGGCACTGCGGGCACTGTCCGTCTTCCCCGGCGGCTTCACCGAAGAAGCGGCGGAACACCTGCTCGGTGACGACGGCGACGCGCCGTACCTGCTGGAGCAACTGGTCAACCAGTCGCTGCTGAAAGCCGCTGACACCGCGGCCGGAATCCGCTTCCACATGCTGGAGACGGTGCGGGAGTTCAGCGCCGCCCGACGCGCGACGGCCGGGGAGGAACAGGCGGTCACCGGCCGGTTCCTGGACTGGGCACGGAACTTCGGACTCACCAACCACGAGGCCTTGTTCAGCCTCGAGCCGCTACGGCACTGGGCACGGCTGCGCACCGAACAGGACAACCTCGTGCTCGCCCTGCGCCTCGCCCTCGCCCGCGAGGACCACGCCACCACCGCGGCGGCCGGTGCCGTACTGGCCGGCGTCTGGCTCACCGACTCCGCGAGCTTCCACCGGGTCCTCACCCTGGCCACCGACACCGCGGCGCCCCTGTCGCACTACCGCCCCGACGCCCGGCACACCGACGTCACCCGCACCCTCTGCGCCATCTGCACCGCCGCCCCCTTCATCGGATACGGCCCGCCCAGGACACGCCACCTCGTCACCCTGCGCCGACTGCCGCCCGCGAAGCCCGACACCCTGCTGCGCGCACTCGCCGTCGTGCTGAGCGCCGTCCCGGACATGAAGCCGCCCGGCTACGAGGCCCTGCAGGAACTGTGCGCGAGCGACGCACCCCTGCTCGCGGGCATCGCCGAATGCGTGGCCAGCTACCTCTGGGAGCACGAACACGAGCCGGAACGCGCGCTGTCCTCGGCCCGCCGCATGCTCGCCATGGTCGACGCCGTACCCAACCCGACCCTCAAACTGCTCGGCCACTCCCGCAGCAGCGAACTGTGCGCCGACGCCGGCCTCGGCGACGAGGCCTACCGGCACCTCCTCGCCGCGCTGGACACCCTGACCCACCTCAGCGACCAATCCCCCACCACGGGCCTGCGCCGCGGTCTCGTCCTCGCCTGTCTGCAACGCGGCAAGCCGGACGAAGCCGAGCAGTGGCTACGGCGCGTCGAGCAGAGCCAGCCGGACGAGCACACCTCGGACTTCACCACCGACCAGGCCGCCTGGGCCGAGATCGCGCTCGCCCGCGGCCTCACCGAACTCGGCCTCAAGCAATGGCGGACAGCCGTCGAGCGGATGCGCGCAAGCGATTCACCCCCCGCCGACCCCTCCGTGGACGCCTGGGCACAGGCGATCGAAGCCCATGCGGTGGCCGCCCACGCGTACGCCGGACGGCTGGAACCAGTCGCCGGCCTCGTGGCCGAACTGGAGAACCGGCTGCTCACGCTGCTCGCCGACGGCTCCCGCCCGCCCGGGGAGGTCCTGACCTACGGCACCCGCGTCCTGGCCCTCGGCCTGGCCCGGCTCACCAAGGGCGACCCGTCCGCGGTACGCCTGCTGGCCCTGGCGGAACGACTGCACGTCTCACAGGTCTTCCAGCCCACGATGTCCCTCGACCGCGCCCGGCAGGCCGCCGAAGACGCCGACGGGGCGGCGTACGCCGACGCGGTGTCGGAGTACGCCGCCCTGAAGCGGGACGGGCTGCGGGAGGCGGCCCGCACACTCATTTCGGATCGCGGTTGAACTGCGCCATCGACCAGCGGTAGCCCAGTACCGTCAGACCGACGCACCACGCGACCGCGATCCACCCGTTGCTGCCGATCTCCGTGCCGAGCAGCAGGCCGCGCAGGGTCTCGATCGCCGGGGTGAACGGCTGGTACTCGGCGATCGGCTGGAACCAGCCCGGCATCGTGTCCGCCGGGATGAACGCGCTCGAGATGAGCGGGAGGAGGATCAACGGCTGCGCACTGTTGGCGGCCGCCTCGGCGTTCGGGCTCGCCATGCCGATACCGACCGCGATCCACGTGAACGCCAGCGAGAACATCACCAGCAGCCCGACCGCCGCCAGCCATTCCAAGGCCGAGGCGTCCGTGGACCGGAAGCCGATGGCCACGGCGATGACGCCGACCAGGACCACGCTGGCGATGCACTGCAGCACGCTGCCCACCACGTGCCCGATGATCACGGAGCCGCGGTGGATCGCCATCGTACGGAAGCGGGCGATGAGGCCCTCGCTCATGTCCATGGAGATGTACACCGCCGCCCCGATGACGGTGCTGCCGATCGTCATCATCACGATGCCCGGCACGATGTAGGCGATGTACTCGGAGCGATCGGCGCCGCCGCCACCGATGCCCGCGCTCATCACGTCGCCGAAGATGTACACGAACAACAGCAGCAGCATGATCGGCGCGAGCAGCAGGTTCAGGGTGGCGGACGGGTAGCGCCGCGCGTGCAGCAGATTGCGGCGCAGCATCGTGTTCGAGTCGCGGACCGCGAGGGAAAAGGCGCTCATCGGACGTTCTCCTTGGACTGGTTGGGGACGGTGGCCGGGGCGGTGAGGGCGAAGAACACGTCGTCGAGGTCCGGGGTGTGCACGGTCAGCTCGTCCGCCTCGACGCCGGCCGTGTCCAGCCAGTCGAGGATGGAGCGCAGCTCGCGCTGGCTGCCGCCGCTGGCGATCTGCAGGGTCAGCGCCTCGTCGTCCCGGGTGACCTCGCGCAGCTGGCCGGCGGCGGACCGGTACACGTTCGGGTCGGTGAAGCGGAGCCGCACGTGCCCGCCCGGGATGAGCCGCTTCAGCTCCTCCGCGGTGCCCTCGGCGGCGATCTTCCCGTCGTTCAGCACCGCGATCCGGTCGGCGAGCTCGTCGGCCTCCTCCAGGTACTGGGTGGTGAGGAGGACGGTGACGCCGCTGGAGACCAGTTCGCGGATGATCTGCCACATGGTGTGGCGGCTGCGTGGGTCGAGGCCGGTCGTCGGCTCGTCGAGGAAGATGATCCGCGGGTTCCCGACCAGGGTCATGGCGATGTCCAGGCGCCGCTTCATGCCACCGGAGTAGGTGGAGGCGGGCTTCTTCGCGGCCTCGACCAGGTCGAACCGCTCCAGCAACTCGGCTGCGACCCGCCGCCCTTCACGCTTGGACAGGTGGTGCAGGTCCGCCATCAGGAGCATGTTCTCCTCGCCGGTGATCAGACCGTCGACGGCGGAGAACTGCCCCGTGACGCCGATCCCGGCACGTACCGCCTGCGGGTCGGCGGCGATGTCGTGCCCACCGACACGGACCTCACCGGCGTCGGCGGTGATGAGGGTGGAGAGGATCTTGACCACGGTGGTCTTGCCGGCGCCGTTCGGGCCCAGGAGGGCGAAGACCGTGCCCGCGGGCACGTGCAGATCGATGCCGTCGAGGACCAGCTTGTCCCCGAAGGACTTCCGCAGCCCCGTGGCTGCGATGGCGGATGCGTCGGTCGTTGTCATCATGCGACGGAGTCTGCGGGGCGCCGCGTTCAACGACCTTTCAGCGCGGTTTCAGCAGCCCCCTCCGACCGGCAACGCGGTGAAATGCGCTGGTCAGCGCAGCGACTGCGTCAGGTGCGAGCCCCGCCGGGGAGCCCCGACGGCTCGGGACAGCGCACCGGCGCAAGAGCGGGGCGGGAACGCCTCGTAGGACGGCGTACGGGCCCCCGTCGGCATCGATGGGGGCCCGTACGCGACCGGTGCCCGTCAGGAGTTCCGGTGAACTCGTCCAGCCGGGTCACGCTCCCGCGTCGAACGCGGCCCGCATCCCGCCGCCGCCGGCGGTTCGCGACCGCGGGACACGCTCCGCGAACACGGACAGGCGCAGCACGCGATAGCGGCCGATCCCGACGAGCGCGGTGGCCGACAGGTACACCGCCTGCTGCAGGACGAGCCCGGCGCCGGGGCGGAGCGCGGTCAGTGCGCCGACTGCGGCCGACGTGACCAGCCAGCCGACGGCGACGGTGGCCGCGCTCTTCACGTGGCCTGCCAGGCCGGGCCGTCCGTGGCCGAACGAGACCCGGGCGTGCAGTTCGGTGGCGACCACGGTCGAGGCGACGGTGGTCAGTACGTTCGCCGCCATCCACGGGATCCACTGCGAGAGCAGGACCAAGGCCGCCGAGGCCGCCAGGGTGACCCCGCAGCCCAGCCCTGCGAAGCGCACGAACGCCGCCGCGTGACGGCGGATCAGTCGCAGGCCGTTCATGGTGGTCCCCTCCCTGGTCGCTACCCCTCGCGGGGCCGTCGTCGTCATGCCGCAGAGCGTGACCGACCCGCCGTTCACCGCCGTTTCACGGCGTTTTCAGGGGTGCGGACGGCAGTGAAACCGGTACGGCGACATGCGGCCCGTCGCGGCGGCAGACAGTGAGTCGCCATGCCCGGCGATGCGCAACGGGCACCGTTGGGGGCAGGGCCGCGTCGGGTTCCAGGTGCCGGATATATTCGCACGGCCGTTCGCGGGCTACGACGAGGCGGTCAAGGCGCGCAAGGCACTCGGCCTCGCCACGTCGGAGGCGTCGGACGCGTCGCACACGTCGGGGAACACCGAGGCATGATCAGCCCGGGCTCGTAGGCGAGGGCCGGGGGGACCGCGGCCGGCCCCTTCGACGCCAGGAGGCGGTGCCTCCCTCCCATGCACAGCGGCGGAATCCGGCCAGTTGTTCGAAACGGATTGCCCGCACGGGCCCCAGCTGTCACCGTCGTGCGCGGCCGCCCGGCGGCCACTCGACCCGGTCCCTCGTCAGATGATCCGTCGAAGGAGTCCTCCGCCGTCATGAGAAGCGTCTTACCCCTCCCTGCCCCGGGCGCCAGACCCGGCTGGCGCGTCCGGATCGTGAGCCTCGCGGCCACCGCGGCGATCCTCGTGGCGGCCACCCTGATGGGCGCCGGCCCGGCGATGGCCGCGCCGGCGCCCGTCAAGCTCACCTCGGCCTCCTGCCCGACCGATATCGTCCAGGGCCAGGTGAGCGGCTGCGTCACCGAACTGCAGAACCTGCTCAACGCCCACGGAGCGGGCCTCACGGTGGACGGCGACTTCGGGCCGAACACGCTCTACGCGGTGCGTGAGTTCCAGGCCGCCACCGCCATCGCCGTGGACGGGCGCGTGGGCCCCCAGACCAAGAGCAAGCTGTACGCCACCGGGGGCACGGCGCCCGCACCGGTCAACCTCACGTCCTCCTCGTGCCCGGCGAACATCGTGCAGGGCAGCAAGAGCGGCTGCGTCACCGAACTCCAGCGCCTGCTCCGCCACTTCGGCTACGCGGTGAGCGTGGACGGCGACTTCGGGCCGGAGACGTACAGCGCGGTCCGCAGCTTCCAGTCCTCGCACGGCCTGTCGGTCGACGGCGAGGTCGGCCCGAACACCAAGCGGGAACTGTACGACACCGACGAGGCGCCCTCGACCGGCCTGGACCTGCGGTCCTCCTCGTGCCCGGCGAACATCGTGGAGGGCCAGACCGGCGGCTGCGTCGCGACCCTGCAGGCGCTGCTCAACGGCAAGGGCCAGCACCTCGACGTCGACGGTGAGTTCGGTCCCCTGACCCTGACGGCCGTGAGGTCCTTCCAGTCCTCGCACGGCCTGTCGGTCGACGGCGAGGTCGGCCCGAACACCAAGAACGCCCTGTACTCCAACATCGGCGGTGGCGGCGGCAGCGGCGCCCCCGCGCCGATCAACCTGAACTCCGCCGCGTGCCCGACCGACATCGTCAAAGGCCAGCGCAGCGGCTGCGTCACCGAGCTGCAGAGCCTCCTCAACCACCACGGCGCCGATCTCGCCGTCGACGGCGACTTCGGGCCGATGACCGACAGCGCGGTGCGGGACTTCCAGTCCGAGAAGGGGCTCGCGGTCGACGGCAGGGTGGGCCCGAACACCAAGGCCGCCCTGTACGGCGCGGTCACCCCGCCCACGTCGCCGCCGCCCGGCGGCGGCTACGCCAAACTCCTCGACGTCGCCGCCGCCGAGGTCGGCACGGTCGAGGGCAGCGCCCGCGCGAACAGCTACGGCGTGGCCGTGGGGCTCTCCCTGTCCACCAACAACTACGCCTGGTGCGCGACGTTCGTCAGCTGGGTGGCCAAGCAGACGGGCGCCACCTCCTACCGCAACAGCTACGTCTCCGGCTGGGTGAAGCAGGCCCGGGCCGGCAACTACCACCTGTCGGTGACGACCAACCCGCAGCCCGGCGACATCGTGGCCTTCGACTGGAACGGCGGGAGCAACTTCAACGACGGCCAGGAGCACATCGGCATCGTGCGGACGGTGAGCGGCGGTTCCTCCTTCACCACCGTCGAGGGCAACACCGGCAACCCCAACGGCGGCAAGGACGGCGTCTACGTCAAGAACCGCGGCACGAACCTGGGGTACGACGTGGTCTTCATCCGGGTCCGCTGACCCAGGGCACGCACGGAAGCGGTGCCGCACCCGCGACCCCGACCCCGGGTGCGGCACCGCTCCGCGTCGAGGTCGCGCTCGGCCCCGGTGGCGGGCCGTCCGGTCCGGTCAGGTCTGCGCATGAGAAAGACACCTGCCGCAGGGATGACCTCACGTGCTCCGAATGCCACAGTCACTTCCCGTGCGGAACTCCGATCCCTTCTGACTGGAGGTCATCTGAGTACTCCCCGCACGGGTACTGACTGCTGCCCCGTTGGTCCTGGCGATTCTCTCCCTGTCCGGCTGCTCTTCACTCTGGGGCTGCACCGACACGACGGCGGAGCGCGGTGAGGCCGGTGTCAGGGTGCAGGTCATCGACTGAGCTTGTTCCGCTTTGACGGACACCAATGGTGTGGTGGTCAGGCTGCGTGTGCTGTCTCATATTCGGCGGGGCTGCGGTAGCCGAGGCTGCTGTGCA